>JABDQY010000146.1 GCA_013042025.1 Bacteroidia bacterium | reverse complement strand
GTAACCTACCGCAGAAGGCATACGACCAAGAAGTGCTGATACCTCAGAACCTGCTTGCGTAAACCTAAATATATTGTCTACGAAGAAAAGAATATCTCTTCCTCCAGATTTTTCATCTCCATCACGGAAATATTCAGCAATTGATAGCCCAGTTAGTGCCACACGAGCTCTTGCTCCTGGAGGCTCATTCATTTGACCGAATACCAACGTTGCTTGAGAATCTGCAAGTTCTTTTTTGTCCACTTTAGATAGATCCCATCCACCTTCTTCCATAGAATGTTCAAATTCTTTACCGTATTTAATTACGCCAGATTCGATCATCTCTCTAAGCAGGTCATTTCCTTCTCTTGTTCTTTCACCAACACCAGCAAATACAGATAAACCTGAATATGCTTTGGCAATGTTGTTAATTAACTCCTGAATAAGAACTGTTTTACCAACACCGGCACCACCAAATAAACCAATTTTACCTCCTTTAGCGTAAGGTTCAATAAGGTCAATTACTTTAATTCCAGTAAACAATGGATCTGCACTTGTTGAAAGGTTTTCGTACAACGGAGCATCTTGGTGAATAGATCGACCATTTGATTTGTCTAAATCGCCAATTCCGTCAATTGCAGTTCCTACAACGTTTAAAAGTCTTCCTTTTAAAGCATCTCCAGTAGGTACCATAATAGCATCTCCTGTATCTGTTACAACTGCTCCTCTAACAAGACCTTCAGTTGAATCCATAGAGATGGAACGAACCGTGTTTTGTCCTAAGTGAGATTGAACTTCTAATACAACGACAGTTCCGTCGTCCTTTGTAACTTCCAAAGAGTTGTAGATTTTTGGAAGAGAAGAACCAGCTTGGTCGAACGCTACGTCCACCACTGGTCCAATAATTTGTGATATTTTTCCTGTGTTTGCCATTTGTTTTAGGCTTAATTTTTTCGTTGTGCAAATGTATCAATTCTATCTATGTAGAGCCATTCTAAATAAGACATTCTCAAAATGAAATAAATTGAAAAATCTCTCTAAAAATTAGAATATTCTAAAAAATGGATTATTTTTGTACCATATTAAATTACTATTATGGCAGATAATTTCAGCGTATTTGTTGTTGAGGATGATGAATTCTACAGTGAAGTCTTAGAATATCATTTATCTCTAAACCCTGACATTACCGTAACTAAGTTTACGAATGGAAAGGATTTTCTCAATAATCTAGACAAAAATCCGGATGCGGTTACACTTGATTACTCTTTACCAGATATTTCTGGAGAAGAGGTCTTGCGTAAAATCAAAGAATACAATTCAGATATTCCAGTTGTTATGATTTCTGGTCAGGAAGACATAAAGACAGCAATTTCTCTTTTGCAAGAAGGTGCATACGATTATATCGTTAAGGATGAAGATACAAAAGATCGAATTTGGAATGCTATTCGAAATATTCGAGAGAAGGTTGGTCTGAAACAAGAGATCTCTGCCCTAAAACAACAAGTAAAAAAGAAATACGATTTTACTACAAGCATTATCGGAAACAGCCCTTCAATGAAACGGGTGTTTGCCATGATTGAGAAAGCTGTAAAATCAAATATTACAGTCTCTATAACAGGAGAAACAGGAACAGGTAAGGAAGTAGTTGCTAAATCTATTCATTATAACTCTCCAAGAGCAAAAAAACCTTTTGTTGCTGTGAATATTACTGCAATTCCTTCTGAGCTTATTGAAAGTGAACTTTTTGGCCACGAGAAAGGATCCTTTACTGGAGCGAGTGCTCGAAGAATTGGAAAGTTTGAAGAATCGGGTGATGGAACCATTTTCTTAGATGAAATTGGTGAAATGGATATCAATATGCAATCGAAATTGTTGCGTGTTTTGCAAGAAAGAGAATTAACTCGAGTTGGTGGTAATGGAACTGTTAAAGTAAAATGTAGGGTGATTAGTGCCACGCATAAAGACTTAGCTGAAGAAGTTCGAAAAGGAAATTTCAGAGAGGATTTATACTATCGTCTTTTAGGTTTACCCGTGAGTCTGCCTCCTCTTAGAGAAAGAGGAAATGATGTGCTCGTTTTAGCTAAACACTTTATCGATGAATATTGCCAAGAAAATGAATTGGGTAAACTAAAGCTATCAAGCAAAGCTCAAAATAAATTGTTTAAATACCCATGGCCAGGAAACATCCGTGAATTAAAAGCGGTAACTGAATTATGCTGTGTTATGACAGATTCTGATACGATAGAAGAGGAGCATATCACATTTAATTCTACTGGGTCAATAGATACTCTCCTTCAAAATGAAATGACTTTGGAAGGGTATAAGAATAGAATTGTAAAACATTTCTTAGATAAGTACAACAATGATGTTGTTAATGTTGCTAAGAAATTAGACATTGGTAAATCTACTATCTACAGAATGTTGCAAGAAAGAATGGTCTAATATTTGAACTACTTTAGAAAATGACAGAAGAAAAATTATATGACCTTAAGCAGCTTACAGAAATTGCTGCTGGTAACGAAGAATTCATTACCAAAATGGTTAATATGTTCCTAGAAATGACACCTGGACTAGTTGAAAGGATAGAGGCTGGGTTGCAAATTCAAGATTGGGCAGAAGTTCGATCTGCGGCTCATAAGATGAAACCATCCGTTGATATGATGGGAATTGGATCACTTTATGATGTTGTTAGAGGTATCGAAGGGAATGCTAAGACTGAAACCGATTTAGATAAAATTCCAGAATTGTATTTTACATTATCTGAGACACTTGAAACGGTGTACGAGCAATTGAGAAATCGCTAGTATTTCATCAACTTATTTTTATACATCTGCACAACATTATTTAGACCATAATATAATGCGTCTGAAATAAGTGCATGTCCTATGGAAACTTCCAACAAATTAGGTAGTTCAATAGCAAAATATGCTAGGTTTTCCAGATTCAAGTCGTGACCTGCATTTAATCCAATTCCTAATTCTTCGGCTCTTTTTGCAGCTGCTATATAAGGAGCAATGGCACTTTCTTTATTATCATTGAATTGAGCGGCATATTCCTCCGTATACAATTCAATCCGATCGGCACCACATTCCTGAGCTGCATTAACTTGCTCAACAACAGGGTCTAGGAATATTGAAACACGAATTCCAGCATCCTTAAATTTTTTAATGATTGGAATAAGACCTTCTTTCTGATTGATGCAATCCCAACCTGCATTACTGGTAATTACATCTGGTCCATCAGGCACCAATGTTACCTGAGTTGGTTTAACTTCTAGCACCATTGCAATAAAGTCATCACTAGGATATCCTTCAATGTTGTATTCTGTTTTTACAACATCTTTTAAATCGTAAACATCTTGGCGTGTGATATGCCGTTCGTCTGGTCTAGGATGTATGGTTATTCCTTCTCCTCCAAAATTCTCAATAGCTTTTGCTGCTTCAACAACACTAGGGAGTTCGCCTCCTCTAGCATTACGAATTGTTGCTATCTTATTTATGTTAACACTTAGTTTGGTCATGGTATTGAATATCGAAGTTGAAATGTATACGTATTTTTAGCGGTTCCGACAATTTCAGCTAAACCGCTTCCAATGCAGTAGTTATCTTCTAAGCTATTTATTGGTGCTTCATGCACTGAAGATGCATACCTTAACCAGATGTCGAGTCTGGGGCTAACTTTTATTCGAGAGGCAAGGTAATAGCGTAGTCCGTTATAACTGTGTGTGTGCATTGGATAATCATACAAAGGTACTTGCTCAAAACTATAAATTCGGTTTGCAAAGGACTCAATTTTGCTATATGCAATTCGTCCACTTAAATGAAAATTCTTTCCAAAAGGTTTGTAAATAATGTCCTGATAAATCAAGCTACCAAATGTGGATGAACTTTCACTTATGTTTCTATTCCACTCCACTCTATTTCTTAATTCAATTCCTTTTGCAATCTTAAATTGTGTATTTATTCTATGCCGAATAAGTGTGTTATTTTGAAGTTGACTTACATTGTTTTCTCCAAAATTGGATTGTTTGGTTTCAGTTCGGTACCTGTAATAGGCATTAAATTGCTTATTGGGTTTGTAATTAAGCTCAGCCCAAAAGTCGTTTCCTCTTGAAGGTGCATCTGCATTAAACTTTAGCCAAGGACTCTTAAATAAATCATAGTATCCTAGAAGTTTAACGTGTTTATGAACCGTTATCTGGAAACCGCTATAAATGCCTTCTTCATTTGAAGCTGAACTATTTTCACCAAACCCATTGGTTTGAAGCGTGATAAATGATTTCGAATAATTACGGTAAACCATACTTAGATCAACATTTCTACTCAAACTAAACAAAGCACCATGAACATGGGCAAAGGAAGTGTTGAATGAACTAATGCTAGACTCTCCAAAAAGGTTAAAATTCTTTAAAACAAAGTCATAATATATTCCCGTCTTCTGGTATTCGTTTCCTGAAAAGTTGAATGCATTGTATGGATTGTTGCTTTTTATAAGTGGAAATTCCATCTTCCTCAAATAGGAGATCGATCCAATTTTACCAAGTTTAGATTTGTACTCAACAAAGAATCCCGTTTGAAAGTCGTTTTGGATTCGTTTATCGAGCAACTCCGATTGGGTTCGATGTAAACCTCCATCTTCTTGTATACTGCTGAGATAGTCAGGTTCTGTATCTGCAGAATCATTCTCAAACACAGCATTCCCATCTATTTTCTTTATCGATGCAAATAGTCCTATGTCAAGCTTGTTTAGACTTAGTGCCAATGCACCACCTCTTAAGTATGCGTTTTCTCTAAGTGAACGATATGCCCCAAATCCATTGAAGTTTCTTTTTGCGTTGGTTACTATGCTCGATTTTCCAAATGCAAGGCCAGTACTTAAGGTTAATCCTTGTCCGAAATTTGCCTGAAAATCACCCAGATTTAAAGTCTTGATTTTACCTACATCATTCATGGAGAAATAGAATGAATAATAATCATAACCATTGGAATTGGAATTTTTGAAGAACTCCTCACCTGCATCTTTCTCAGCATTAAGTCCAAATCCAAGGTGTCGTTCATAATCAAAACGATAACGCAAGTTGGTGTATAGGGGAGAACCTTGGTAATAATTAATATCCGAGTTATCTGAAATGGTGTCCCTAATTTTGAAACCTTTGTTTTTAGGTGTTGTGGTTTCAACCAATGTCATAAGCTGATGCTCTCCTTTCTGCCAGATATCTTTGGGGTTAAATGAAACATCTAATGAACTAACCCGAATGAATAAACTTACATCCTTTATTTCTTGAACGGTAAAACTATTTAAAACCTGAAGTTCATAAATGGAAATAAAATCACCAAATTTCTTCCGATGTTGAATAATTTCAAGAGCTTGGAATTCGGTTAAGAATGGTGCTTGAAAAAGCTCTGTTGCATCCGCTTTGTTGATATTAAAGGGGTGCTTAAAGTAATACAGGAGATCACTTGCAAATTGTTGAATGTCTACCTCGTCGGTAGTGTTTTCGATATACCGTTCAATGTATTCATTTACAAGCTCATTCTCTGTTTGAGCTTGAACTTTAAACCCAATAATGAATAAACTACCTAATAAGAGAATTCTAAAAAGCATAGTTTAGGTTTATTGATGGCGAGACGCCTAGAACGTTGTGATAAGAAGTACCAACATCGAAACTGAACTGATTTTTTTCGTATCCCAGACCCAATGCAATCTCTTGATTTGTATTAAAACCGCCTCTTACTTTGAACTGATTTTTTTGAACTTCTAAACCTCCATGAAAGCTTAAGTTTTGAGATGTGCTTTGTACAAGGTCCGAATAAAGCGTTATGTTTTCAGAAAGCAGATAATCCGTACCTAAGCGATACATTGCATCCAGTCGTTCAAGGGGGAGGTCAATTATTTTACTGCGATTGGGGTTAAATGCTTGGAATCCAAAGTTGAGTTTATCATTTACTTGATAATACATACCGAGATTAAATGAAAAAGCATCTCCTCTCTTATAATAACTATTGGTTGAAGAATGTTGATGATAGTTTAGAGCGATTCCAACAGATAAGTCATCCATTAATTTTTTAGCAATTGCCAATTGATACTTTTGAATGGAGAGATCGGCTAATGGAGAATTGTGATATGCAATACCTAATGTAGTGTTATTGATAGACATGGTTCCACATAAACTAAGTTGTGAGTACTCAGATAGGCCATATCTGTTTTGACCATTGAAGGATACTCCGTTTTCGTTAAAAGCAAGTATACCTACGTTGTTTTCTATCGCAAAAGGGTTGTTATATGTAGCGGATGCACCTCCTAGTCCTAAAGCACTTGCATTGTTCACGGGAGGTTGAACAGCAATTGATTCAAAATAAAAGATTGAGATTAGAAAGAGTATTGCAAGTCGATTCACACTACAATAATAAGAACTAGTGCTTATAGATTATGCTTGAGCATAGTTAAGAATTCTTTTATGTTTTCAAGCTTCTCGATTACTTGTAAATCGGAATTAACTTTAGGCTTATTTTTTTTGATTCGATTTTTGGCACCTTGTAAAGTGAATCCTTTCTCCTTAACCAATAAGAAAATTCTTCCAATTTCTTTGATGTCTTTCTCCGTATAGAAACGAGTGCCTTTAGCATTTCGTTTTGGTTTGATTGTAGAGAACTCACTTTCCCAATAGCGAAGCAGGGAAGGTGCAACATTAAAATGATCTGAAACCTCCGATATACTATGATATAGCTTCCCGGGTGTAAGGGCCATTAATCGAACGATTGATTTGGATGTGAAGAAAGTTTAAGAATTTCTTCGTATTGCTCACTCGTTAAATCGTTGTAGAAATATCCAACAGGATTAACTTGTGTTCCATTTTTAGCTACTTCATAATGCAAATGAGGAGCGGTTGATTTACCTGTGCTACCAACTAATCCAATTAGTTGACCACGAGTTACTTTTTGTCCTCTTCTTACATTCGTTCTGCTCATATGACCATAAAGGGTTGTGTAGCCATATCCGTGATCGATTACAATGTGAGTTCCATATCCCCATCGTGCACGCTCAACTTTCTTTACAACGCCATCACCAGTAGCATATATTTTTGTTCCTCTAGGAGCAGAGAAATCAATACCCTTATGCATTTTACGTGTTCTATAGATTGGGTCAATTCTATATCCAAAGCCAGAAGCAACTCTTCTTAACGTTTTGTTTGGAATAGGCTGAATAGCCGGAATGCAAGCAAGCATTTTGCTTTTATTTTTTGCAAGCTGAATAAGATGATCAAACGATTTTTCTTGAACACTGTACTGTGCTCCCATATTGTCTAATTTCTTATGAAGTTCTTTTAATTCTTTGCCATTTGTAAGTGACGAAAGCGAAGCGTATTTGTCCACACCCCCTGTACCCGCCTGACGAATATCGTCGTCGATTGGATCTGCACCAAAAATTTCACGGTATACATTATCATCCATTTCAGCTAAATCATCTAGCTGTGTTTGCATGCTTAAGGTCTTTTTTTCTAATATTTTAAGTTGAGTTTGATACTCAGCGATCTCACTTTTTAATTGATCTGCAGTTTCGCCATCAACCGCGTACATTACACTCGCAACGCCAATGATAACAGCTAATGAAACAAATGCAAGAACCTTGCTGGCAACCGCCCAATAGTTCGTACTGACTCTTTCGTATTCAAGAGTTTCAGTATTAAATCTAAATTTTGTTTTACTCATTGTATTTTTGTGCCCTTAAAATCCGTGCGAAGATACTTTTTTTTAGGCAGATTTTAAAGAACTATTGAACAAAAGAATGACAGCAACCGAAGTACGTAGCAAATTTCTCGACTATTTTAGAAATAATGGGCACAAAATCGTGGATTCAGCTCCCATAGTGGTTAAAGACGATCCTACATTAATGTTTACCAATGCAGGAATGAACCAGTTTAAGGATTATTTCTTAGGAAATAAAGTGGCCGAGGATGTAAGAGTTGCTGATACTCAAAAGTGCTTACGTGTAAGCGGTAAACACAATGATTTAGAGGAAGTTGGAGTAGATACCTATCATCATACCATGTTCGAAATGTTGGGTAATTGGAGTTTTGGTGATTATTTTAAGGAAGATGCTATTAAGTGGGCTTGGGAGCTATTAACTGAGGTGTACAACCTACCAAAAGATAGGCTTTACGTTACTGTTTTTGAAGGGGATAAAGAAGACAAACTAGATGCTGATTTTGAAGCAGCTAAAATCTGGGAGAAGTATATTGATAAAGATCGAATTCTGTATTGTGATAAAACGGATAATTTTTGGGAGATGGGTGATTCTGGTCCGTGCGGTCCATGTTCAGAAATTCATATGGATTTACGACCACAATCTGAGATTGATAAAGAACCTGGAAAACCGCTTGTAAATCAAGATCACGATCAAGTTATTGAATTGTGGAACTTGGTATTTATTCAGTACAATAGGAAAGCAGATAAGAGCTTAGAGAATTTACCTCAAAAGCACGTGGATACTGGAATGGGATTAGAACGTGTTGTGAGAGCAATAGGCTTAAAGTCAAGTAATTACGATACAGATTTATTTATGGATACCATCCGTGAATTAGAAAAAATAAGTAGTTTAGTTTATGGTAAGAACGAAAAAACAGACATTGCTTTTCGGGTAATTGCAGATCATTTGAGAGCAGTTAGTTTTACTATTGCCGATGGTCAATTACCAGACAATAGTGGAGCAGGATATGTGATCCGAAGAATCTTAAGAAGAGCTGTTCGATATGGGTATAGCTTCTTAACTATTAATGAGCCATTTATTTACAAATTGGTTCAAGGATTGGCAGATAAGTTTGGTAACATATTCCCAGATTTGTTAGCTCAAAAAGACTTTGTTCAAAAAGTAATTGAACAAGAAGAAAAGTCATTTTTAAATACCTTGAATAACGGATTAAAACTATTTGAATCTTATTCTTCTGGAGGAAGCGAAAACATTTCAGGTGAAAATGCATTTGAGTTATACGATACTTTTGGTTTCCCAATCGACTTAACACAATTATTAGCGAAAGAAAAGGGTGTTGAAGTAGACTTTAAAGGATTTCAAACTGAGCTACAAAAACAGAAGGATAGAAGTAGAGCAGATGCTCAAAAAGAATCAGGGGATTGGATTGTTGTAAAACAGGACGATAGGGTAGAGTTTGTTGGTTATGATTTCATAGAAACTGAAATTTCCATTACGCGTTATCGTGAGGTAGAAGCTAAAGGTAAAAAACTATACCACTTGGTCTTTAATATAACTCCATTTTATGCAGAAAGTGGTGGGCAGGTTGGAGATAGAGGTGTAATAATTGGACAAGATAACGACGAAAAAATTGGAATTCTTGATACACAAAAAGAGAATCAGTTAATTCTCCAAATTACAGATAAACTTCCAACAGATTTAAATCAATCATTTCTGGCAAAAGTAAACAGTGAAAAGCGATATGATACTACAAATAACCATAGTGCAACACACTTACTTAACGCTGCTTTAAATGAGGTTTTAGGAGATCATGTAAATCAAAAAGGCTCGTTAGTAAATGAGAAACACCTGCGATTTGATTTTTCCCATTTTCAAAAAGTGGAGAAGCACGAATTAGCTTTGATTGAACAAAAAGTAAATGAAAAAATTAGAGAAGCGATTGCTCTTGATGAAGCTAGAAATGTGCCATTTGATGAGGCGGTTAGTTCAGGTGCAAATGCATTATTTGGTGAGAAGTATGGAGATGTAGTTCGTGTTATCGCATTCGATAAAGACTTCTCAATTGAACTTTGTGGAGGGACACACGTACCCAATACTGCTCAAATAGGAAGTTTTAGAATTGTAAGTGAATCTGCAGTGGCAGCAGGAGTTAGACGAATTGAAGCAATCACCGGAAAGAAGGCTGATGATTTTGTTCAATCCAAAATAGATCTAATTTCTGAGATAGGAGAAACATTAGGATCTCCTCAAGATATAATTAAGGCAATACAATCGGTACAAAAAGAAAACTCCGAATTGAAAGCTAAGGTTGCGGTATTCGAAGCACATCAAATTGGAGGAATAAAAGCTGAACTTAAGAAAGCAGTGGTCGATAAAAATGGTGTAAATGTCATTATCTCTCAAGTGGATGTTGCAAATGCAGGTCAGATTAAAGATTTGTGCTTCAGTTTAAAGGAAGAAGTAGTTAATTTGTTTTGTGTATTGCTTGCTAATATTGATGGTAAACCAAGTATCAGTATTATGATTAGCGAAGCTGTAATTAAGAGTAAAGGCTGGAATGCTGGTCAGCTAATTAGAGAATGGGCTAAACATGTAAAAGGTGGCGGGGGAGGCCAACCATTTTTTGCACAGGCAGGAGGAGCAGATGTAAGTGGGTTGCCAAAAGTAAAAGAAATAGCAAACGAGTTTGTAAACGCATAGGAGATGTTAAAGAACGATAAATACGAGGTTGTAATTGGATTGGAGATACATGCACAATTAAAAACAAAATCGAAGGCATTTTGTGGAGATGAAGTATCGTATGGAGATGCTCCAAATACTAAGATTAGTGCTGTAAGTTTAGGGCATCCTGGAACCTTGCCAGTACATAACAAAGAAGCAATTAATATGGCAATAATGTTGGGATTAGCATGCGATTCTGATATTACTGAATTTAATAAGTACTCTAGAAAAAACTATTTCTATGCTGATTTACCCAAAGGATATCAGATAACGCAATTTGACAACCCTATTTGTGAACATGGAGCAGTAGAAATTACCCTTCCTGATGGAACACCTAAAACCATTCATTTAACACGTATCCATATGGAGGAAGATACAGGGAAGAGTTTGCACGACCTTGATATTGAAAACACCTTAATGGATTACAATCGTGCAGGTACTCCACTTGTTGAGATTGTTACCGAACCTGATTTAAGAAGTGGAGACGAAGCCTATGCATTCTTGATGGAAGTAAGAAGATTGGTTCGATATTTAGGTGTTTGTGATGGAAATATGGAAGAAGGAAGTTTGCGTTGCGATGCGAATATTTCAATAAGACCTCTAGGGCAAAAAGAATTCGGAACGAAGGTAGAAGTGAAGAATATGAACTCCATGAGCAATGTGAAGCGAGCTATTGAACATGAATTCGAACGTCAATGTGAAATGGCAGATAATGGAGAAGAAATATTTTCGGAAACCAGGAGTTTTGATGCAATGAAGGGCACCACCTTCAGCATGCGAAGCAAAGAGATGATTAACGATTATCGATTTTTCCCAGAACCTGATTTACCACCATTAATTGTAAAGGATGATTGGATAGCATCCGTTAGAAGCAAAATGCCTCCTCTTCCTAAAGAGCTGTTCAAAAGGTTTACTGGTGAATTAAACTTAAGTGACTATGATGCTGGAATTCTTACAGAAAGTAAAGAAATCGCAGATTTCTTTCTAAAAGTTTGTGATCATACAAAAAATTACAAGGCTGCCGCAAACTGGGTTATGGGTGCAGTAAAAGGTTGGATTAATAGTAATGCAAGTCATATTGAAGATTTTTCTCTTTCAGCTGCAACTATTGCAGATATCATTGCGTCTATTGATGAAGGAACGATTAATTTTAGCGTAGCAGAGCAAAAGCTTTTTCCAGCATTAATTGAAACTCCAACGAAAACGGTGTCTCAGTTAATTGAAGAATTAAATCTAGCTCTAACTGGCGATGATGATACATTACAAAAACTAGTTGATGAAGTTTTAGCTGCATTTCCTGATAAAGTGGCAGAATATAAAGCTGGTAAAACCGGTTTGTTAGGGATGTTTATGGGACAAATAATGAAGAAGTCAGGTGGGAAAGCGGACCCTAAAAAAACAAACCAACTTCTAGCTAAAGCGTTAAGTTAAAGAATGGTATAGCATTTGCTTTACTAAGGTGAATATTAAATATATGAAAGTACAAAAGAGAGCAGCAACCCTTACGATGATTATACTATTATCGATGGGAATGGTTGTTAATGCTGCAAATCAAGCTGCAGAAGCAAAGGGGTTTACTATTTCAGCAAATTCTAATCTAGAAGAAAATACACTTGTTATCTTAAGTAAGGTGACCGATGCTGCGTTAGATATTCAAGACAGTGCATATGTGAATAAAGTAGGTGAATTTGAATTTACAGGTGAAGAAGGAGATGAAAGCATATTGTACTACCTAACTTTTGGTTCTTCGCAGCCTCCAGGTGTCCCAATTATTTTGGAAAAAGGGGCTAAGGTGAATATGATGATTACAAAAAATCAAGTCTTTGATGTGAGCATGACAGGAGGTAAATACAATGAATCAATGCAAAAATTGCATATCATTTATACATCGTTCGATAAAGAGATGTTGGCATTTAATGCTGAAGTTGCAAAGCTAGACCCAGCAACTGTAACTGAAGATGTACGCCAGAATACAACAAAACGATATTCCGACTTAATAGCGTCACGTAGTACTAAAATTCAAAATTTCATTGCTACAGAACCCGCATCCCCTGCAACCTACTTCGCAATAAAATATTTGTTTCAAAAACCAGTTCCTAAAATGGTACTAGTTGGTGCAGAAAAAATGCAAAATGAACTTCCAGAGTCAAGTTATACGAAGAATCTGGTTCAAATGTCACAAAGTCTTGGACCTTTGGTAGAAGGAGCGTTAGCACCAGAAATAGAGATGATGACTCCTGAAGGCGAAATGTTAGCCTTGTCTTCTTTAAGAGGTAAGGTGGTACTTATAGATTTTTGGGCTAGTTGGTGTGGACCTTGCAGAAAAGAGAACCCTCACGTGAAAGCTATCTATGAGAAATATAAAGATAAAGGATTTGAAATTTACGGAGTTTCATTTGATAAGGATAGAAATCAGTGGCTAGGAGCCATTCAAAAGGATGGTTTAACATGGAAGCATGTAAGTGACCTACAAGGGTGGAACTGTGCAGCAAAGGTTCCTTACCAAGTAAGTTCTATTCCACAAACTTTCTTGCTTGATGAAGAAGGTAGAATTATCAAATCGGGTCTTCGAAGTAAGCAACTAGAACCTTTACTAGAGCAGTTGCTTAATTAGTCTATAGATTGCATGCGGAATCAGTTCGCCTTTCTTTTTAGCTTTTTACTCGTATTAGCTTCATGTTCAAATGAACCAAACGAAGAAGTCAATGCTAATGCAATTTGGCAAACAGGTAAGTTTTATTATACCGATTCACTTTTTGGGAAATTCTTAATTAAACGTTACGATTCCATTCAACTGGAATATCTGAAGATGCATCAGTTAGAAGTTCAGTTTAGGATGAATTGGTTGAATGATAGTATGTATGAACTCACCTTTGATCAAGTGAACAATAATCCTAAAGAGATTAGCTTGCCGCACGATTTAGATAGCCTTGTAAAAACGTGCACAATTACTGAAATTTCAGACACCTCCTATGTTGAAAAAGCTACATCTAATCTAAATGATGAGATTATCTTAACCACAGTTTATCTCGCTACAAGAGGCAATAACTAGTTGAAGAAAGGGTAAACTTAACAATCTCTTAACTTTGGAACCTTTCAAAGACTGAAAGTTATATGAAATTTGTTTTGAAGTAATGGCACAGAAAGTATTAATAGTAGACGACGAAAAAGACATTGTTGATCTTGTTAGGTATAACCTAGAAAAAGAGGGTTTTAAATGTTATAGTGCTTTTGATGGTCAAGAAGCTATCGAAAAAGCGAAAGACAAGAAACCTGATCTTATCTTGATGGACATCATGATGCCAAAAATGGATGGTATTGAGGCGTGTCGTCAAATTAAGTCTATTGATGCTCTTAAGGATGTGTTTGTTGCATTTCTGACTGCAAGAGATGAAGAATATTCTGAGTTAGCTGGTTTTGACGTAGGAGCAGATGATTACATTACAAAACCTATCAAACCACGTATATTAGTTAGCCGCATAAAAGCGATTCTTGGAAGAGTTAAAGCAGAAGAAATTGATGAAATAAGTGTTGGGGATTTAGTGGTAAATAGAAACACGTTTACTGTAACGGTTGGAGGACATAACTTGGTGTTGCCTAAAAAAGAATTTGAATTGCTTTATCTACTTGCTTCTAAACCGAAAAAGGTTTTCACACGTGAATCTATCTTAAACAAAGTATGGGGAACGGATGTTTTTGTTGTAGATAGAACCATCGATGTGCACATACGAAAGATTAGAGAAAAGATTGGTGAAGAAAAAATTAAAACTATTAAGGGAGTTGGCTATAAATTTGAAGGGTGAGAAATAATCCAAGTCCAGGATCCATAGCATCAATATCTTCACTTGTTGTTGCATTTATTTCAAGCATTATTGTATTTCTTTTTACCCAAGATTGGCAGTCTAGTTTAGTAAATCTAATTGTTGTATTTGGGATTAGCTTTTTCCTGTTTAATTTTCTCTTACAACGCTTTATTTACAAGAAGATAAAACTTATTTACAAGAACATTTATCGATTTAAAACACAGAATCCAAAACTTAGAAAAAAGCTAGGTGATGGAAGTAAAGATCCCATTGCTGAGGTAAGCAAAGAAGTGATGGAATGGATGCGTGAAAATCAAAAAGAAGTAAACTTACTCAAAGAACAGGCAGATTTTAGAAGGGAATTTCTAGGAAATGTTTCGCACGAACTAAAAACACCAATTCAAAGTATTCAGGGATACGTTCATACTTTACTAGATGGTGCCTTGGAAGATAAAAAAGTGAATCGTGTATTCCTTAAAAAAGCAGGTAAAGGAGTTGATAGATTGGCCGAGCTTGTTTCCGATTTAACAGCCATATCCGAATATGAAAGTAAAGAAATACATCTGGTCTTTCAAAACTACAATATTGCTGATCAGGTAAATGAGGTCTTTGAGATGGTAGAACAATTGGCTAAGAATAAGAAAATTACACTAGGGTTTAAGAAGGATGCTTCAAAGTCGTTTGTAGTAAATGCAGACAAGCACAGAATTGAACGGGTTCTAGTAAATCTAATCGTAAATGCCATCAAATATGGTAAAGAAGATGGACATGTTAATGTTGGATTTTATGATCTCGATAAAAATATCTTGATTGAAGTATCGGACGACGGTGAAGGAATTGCTGAGGAACATCTACCTCGATTGTTTGAACGTTTTTACCGAACAGATTTAGGCAGAAGTAGGGAGTTAGGAGGCTCGGGATTGGGTTTGTCTATTGTTAAGCACATTATAGAAAGCCACAAACAAACCATTAATGTTAGAAGTGAAGTGGGAAAAGGAAGCACCTTTGGTTTTACTTTAAGGAAAGGTTAGGATTTTAGTGCATCGAGCAGAGGCATTAACTTCTCAATAGTTACATGATCCATTAGCACAATCTTATACCAATTTGGCTTTTCATGGTTGTCTGGAACTAAACCAAAATTACTTGCAATTTTTGGTGATACATGCTCGCTTTTTAAGGTTATAATATTTGACATTGCATGATTATAGAATGCTATACCTAAATCTCGAAGTTGAACACTTAGCCATTCACTTCTACGCTGCAAGATAAATACCTTCTCTTGCCATCCAAATGGTCCATTCATACATAATATCATCCACACAGCAATTGCATTAGCTCCCGACCTACTTCCAATAAGGGTGAAATCTTCTCCTTCTACGTAGCTTGCCTTTGTATTTGCATGTTCAATGTATCCTTTCCGAATCAAGAATATACCAGTGCCATAAGGAGCTTGAGCCATTTTATGTGCATCTAGCGTAAAAGAAGTAATATGCTTATTCTGAAAAGTTAGTTTGCCTTTGTTTTTAGTAAAAGGATAATAGAAGCCTCCATAAGCACCATCGATATGTATCTTGAATTGACAGCCGGATTTTTCCAATTCTTCAATATAAAAATCAATATTATCGATGGAGCCATACATTGTGGTCATCATATTAACAATAACTGCAAAGTACTTTTTGCCGTCTTTTTTGGCAGCGTCAAGGGCAGATTTAACTACTTCATTGCTTAGTTCTCTATTTTCTTGATTAACATTTACCTTATAGATATCAATTCCTAAAAGATTGGAGGCTTTATCCATAGAATAATGGCTGTCTTCGCTGCAAAGAATGGCAATTTCTTCCCTTTTAGCATTGAACTCATTTTCAAAATAATTGCGGTAGATCCAAATGGCTTGTATGTTAGCTTCTGTTCCGCCAGACGCAACATATCCGTCTTGTTTGTTCGGTTCTCCATTTAAAATGTCAACTGCACATATTTCAATTAGTTCCTTTTCAATTTCTTGCGTCCCTTTAAAATAGTGCTCTGAATTTCCAAGAGTATGACAACCAATGTGGTTAGGATTTTTAATAAGGGTTGTTATAAATGGAGCATTTTGCAAGAATGAATCATCTTGGTTAAATACCTTATTGTCTAAATATGATGCTGGAATACCCAAAACATTTTGATTGTTATAATTAATGTTTTCTCTTAAAGCTGCAAATACACGTTGCTTAATCTCATCGTGGGATTTTTTCTTCCAGTAAGTATACATATGCTATAATTATGGGTGCAAGGTTAAACTTTGAATTATAGAGAGAAGTGAGTAATGTCAGAAGTTGGGCTGATATTAGGAGATAGTTATGTTTCTTTTTGATTCAACAGTTATTTCAGATCCTTCTGCCAACATTACGCTGTGAGGTGCTTGATTGTCTAAAAATGCAAAGTTTGCTCCATACACTTCAGTAAAATCAACCTTAATTTCAAATGATTTTACGGGATAGGTCTCCCAAGTAGGATGAGTTACTTCATATTCAACTGATTTGCTTTTATTGATTTTAGCATATCCCCAATAGTGTTCTGTTATAAACTCTGTTTCACTTCCCTTCTCAATGGGTTCTGAATCGTAAGCAGCTTTTATATCGAATGAATTCCATTGAGATTTCGACTTCCATTGGTAGCTCACATTTCTATAATCTACACTTTCAAACCAAAGATGTTTCATAGGCATAGTCTCGTAATTTTCCTTGTAAACGGTGTTAGCTACAAAAGTTAAAGCCGGTTTGGGAACAATTTCTTTGATAAATACCACACCACGTTTCCAATTTTTCCCTTCCTTCCGTTTTACATAGAACCGAAGATTTACTTCCTCAAAGTTGATGTGAAATGGAACTTTAATACCTAGTAGTTTAGTGTTTTTAAACATGAAACCGACTAAACTCACATAGCATTTGTTTTGCCAGAGGTCCAATTCAGTACCTGCTGGAACATAGGATTCGAGAATTTTAGGATCTATGATATAATTAGCTAGAGCCAGCTTTCTCCATTCCGCCTTTAGAAAACTCATTTGTTTTCATTCGGTAGCTCATAGGATAATGCACCACTTGGACATTTACCTATTTGAGCAACTAGTTCATCTTTTGTTGCATTTTCTGGGGTTAACCACGGTTTCTCCCTTGGTTTATAAACATTAGGAAGTGCCTTAACACATTCTCCGGCATGTATACATTTTGCAGGCTTCCAAACAATGGTTATATCGTCAGTTTTATATCGTTTTACAATTTCACTCATTGGGGTAAATTTAGTTAATTTCTGTTCGAATGTCTATAGCTTTTAAGAGAAGCTTATGAATGGGACATTTGCTAGCAATGAACTTTAGACGTTCCAATTGTTTATCATCCATGGAGCCTCCTATTTTTATTTTTTTGTCGAGATAGGGTTCTTCTCCATCGTTTTCGATACGTTCAACGTCAACTTGAATTTCTCCCAAATCCCATTCCTTACGGTTTGCATACATACGCATCGTAATTGAGCTGCAGCTTGCTAAAGATGCATGTAGCAATTCAGTGGGACGAAGTCCTAAATCACTTCCACCAATATCTTTAGGTTCATCTGATACTATTACATGCTTATTATTAGATACCTTGGTTGTAAATTGATTTTGCGATAGTGCTGTAACCTTTTTCATATGTTTTGCAATTTATTAAGATTCTAGGTATTAATATGTAGCTTATGTTATATATGTAAGTTAAAACTCTTCAATAAGTATTCCCATTTTACCCATTTGAGAATCTCGCACAGCCTCCATAAGCTGAGTTTCGTTGTTCATCACAAACGGACCATAGCTTGCAACTGGTTCATTAATAGGTTCACCACTAAGTACAATGTAGATGGTTTCTGCTGTTGCTTCCAAATTAATGGATTCGCCATCAAGATTTAATACGGCCATATCTTTAGTCATGACAGATTTGCCATCAATTTTTAGAGATCCTTCTAGGACATATATTAGAGCATTAAAACTTTTAGGAATGGGGATATCTACCTTCCCGTTGATAGCTAAATGACCTCGAAGTAATAATTGAGGAGAATAGGTTGGAGCAGCACCTTTTATTCCTTTAAACTCTCCACTAACTACCCAAATTTTACTCTTATCTTCTTCTACCAATGGAGTTTCCTCCTTGCTAATTGGCTTGTAAAAGGGTTGCTCCATTTTATTGGCAGCCGGAGAATTTACCCAGAATTGAATAAATTCCAATTCACCTCCTTTTTCAACTAGTTCTTTCGGAAATCGCTCACTATGCGTTATACCTCTTCCAGCAAACATCCATTGTGTTCCGCCTTCATGAACCACTGCATGTTGTCCAAGAGAGTCTCTGTGTTCTACCGAACCTTTGAAAACAAAAGTAACAGGAGAGAAGCCTCGATGAGGATGTGGTCCAACTCCAACTTCTTGGGGACGTTGTCCACCAGGAAGGTGATTTTTCCAATGGTGAATTAGGAGAAAAGGATCGAGCATATCAAGTTGCTGAACAGGAAGCGGTTGATCCAATAAATGACCCCCCATATTAACTTTTTGTGCTGGTATTATGTTTTTAATTGTTCTCATTTTTTGTTTTTAAATAATTGTTCTAATAATGTACTTAACTGACTCATTTCTTTATTCGTCAGGTTATTCATATAGGATTTATGAAT
>JABDQY010000143.1 GCA_013042025.1 Bacteroidia bacterium | reverse complement strand
ACTGCCAACAGCTAAGAAGAAAAATGGTGCTCGAATTAATTTAGCAACAATTACCAATAGTATTACATGAACTAACATCCAAGTAAGCCCAACAAGGAATATGGCAGGATTATCAAAAATTGCTGCGATATTCATTTTCATTCCGATAGTAGCAACAAGGATGTAAATAAAAACACCTCCAATTTTAGATGCACCAGCACCTTCATAATTTCTTAAACGCGTAAAACTAAATATAATACCCAATGAAGTGGCAATTACAATTAGCCAGAAAAAACCTGATCCTAAACTAAAGGTTTCTGCTAGATATGGAGAGTTTGTTTTAATCCATGGTGCAAGTCTGTCTGCGATAAAATGTGCAACACCAGTAGCACCCAAACCTAAACCGAGAATCACCATTATATCGGTGAAGCTAGGAATTCGAGCAATCTTTTGACTGAATTCATGCATCTGGTTTTTTAGCGTAGTAACAGCTGATGAATCTGCTTTGAAAAAGCGATCAATTCTATCGGTTTTGCCAACCCCTAGTAGTAAAAAGAACATCCAAACTTCTGCAACGATTATGTCCACTGTTATCATCATCGAGTACATGCTTCCCGAGATTAGATTTTTGTCTCCATCTTTAAATATTTCAAACATTGCAGCTTGATTGGCACCTCCTCCAATCCAACTTCCTGCAATTGTTGTCATTCCTCTCCAAACTTCATTCGGAGAAGCTCCTCCAACTACATCTGGTGAAATATAAGAAAATAGTAATATCGCTAATGGGCCACCAATAATAACTCCAATGGTGCCTGTAACAAACATTATTAGAGCTTTAGGACCTAGATTAAATACTTCCTTCAAATTGATACTTAGTGTTAGCAGCACTAAACTGGCCGGCAACATATATCTAGAGGCTACAAAATACAATTGAGATTTGCCAATATAGGGGTCAAGCAAATCATGACTTACCTCATTCTTCAAGACGAAATTTTTAAAATCTTTAAAAGATTGAATTCCGCTCATGTCAAATCCTTCGGATACTAACATTTTCATTGCCGCATCCATGTCTATCCACATTGGGGAGATAATACCTAGGGTACTAAATAGAGAAGGGAGGAAGTAGCACATTAGAAGTGCAGGTATTACTTTATAAAACTTTTTAGCCTTAGGCATTTCACTGCTCCTAAACACGAGCATAAGTAAAATGATTAAAATGCCAAATACTACAGCATCATTTGTGATTAAGGGGATGTCTGATACAACTTCTTCCATTTTTTAATTTTATTGAATTCGCAAATCTAATTATTTAGCCGAGCAATAAAATTTCGTACCTCCAGATGAGTTGTCATGAAATTGAGAAGAAGAAATAAATCTTGTCTGTTGATTTATCTAAAGATTTTTCTACGAGTTTTACCTCTTTTTCTGAACTTAGGAGTAGTTCCTCTGTTGCTAATCCAACTATTTTGGAATGCACAACTGGTGTTGTAGTTGCCGTATTTTCCTGCTTGTCCTAATGGTATTTCAAGTTTCAATCCAAATAAGAAGTAATTGTCGTTATTGTTAGGATTTCCACGCTCTTTCCCAATTCTACCTACACCATCTTCACCATTTGAAGGATTTGAAAAATGTGCTGCAGCTACTCCAGCATCTGCTAATATTAGATTAGTATCTGCGTATACAGTTGAAACGTCATCAAGATAATCTGTGAACGACTTTCGAAGTGAGATGTCAACAGCAATGTTCATTCCATTTCGAAGTGCAAATCGTTTACCAAAACCAAATGGTATTACTGGCGAAAACACCTTGTAAGGTTCACGAGTTGGGTCAATGTTTTGTCCCTCGGTACCCATAGGTCTTAAATCATACCAAATTCCATTCCACTCAGCCATAGGTTTAAAGAATGTAACTCCACCGCCAACGTTGAAGTATACTCCAGCCAAACCTGGAATAGTTTTAGGAAATGTGTATTGTAATTTAAAATTAGTTTCTATTAGGTCTGTTCGTACGTGCAACATACGGTATTTTCTATCCCAATCAGTTTCGGCATCATCTGCAGATAATCTCGAATAAAACGCATTGAAACCCATACTAAAACCTTTACCATTATTCCAATCTAACCCTCCTCCTAGAGCGTATCGAATGTCGCTAAAGTCAATATCTGATGGATCATTAGACCCATAAAAGTCCTTGCCTCCTAAATCGCTTAAGAAAGTTGCAGAAGAAAGCATTATACTAGCGTTCCAGTACGGCTTTTTGTAACCTCGTTGTCCGAAAGAATTGAATGAAAATGCAATAACGATTAGAAGTGCAAATAATTTCCTCATTTAGTTCAAAATTAACCTTGTAGTAAGTCACAAAAATAGGAAATTATAATCACAATGTAGATTATACCAATCAGTCATAGATTAAATCTAAGTTAAATGGCTGTAAGTCAGACGTATTGAGAGCATGTGGTATTCAGATGTTCTGTTACAAATTATAGCGGTTGTAGGTCAAAATGGATTTGAACTTTAAGTCTTAGGAGTACGTTTTTCTTTCAAAAAGAAACCCTATCGGAATTAAATTATAAACTTAAACTAAACAACAATGTTATAAAAACAGAAAAAAATAACTTTGCGACTCATTTAATTGAACCAATGTATAAAGAAAATTTTGCTGATAGACACAATAGCATTTCAATTTCAGAAAAAGCTGAGATGCTTAAAGCATTAGGATACAGTGATGTAGAACAACTAATTTCACAAACAATCCCACAAGAAATCAGATTGGAATCTGAATTGAATTTAGACAACCCACTTACTGAAGTTGAGTTATTAGAGAAGCTGAGAAAAATAGGGGATAAGAATAAAATTGCGAAGAGTTATATAGGAGCTGGGTATTATAATACTCACACGCCTAAAGTAATTCTTAGAAACATTTTAGAAAATCCAGGATGGTACACACAGTACACCCCTTATCAGGCAGAAATTGCTCAAGGAAGACTTGAAGCGTTGTTGAATTTCCAAACCATGGTCATGGATTTAACTGGAATGGAAATGGCGAATGCTAGTCTTTTGGATGAAGCTACTGCTGCTGCCGAGGCAATGGCAATGCTATATTCTTCTAAGTCGAAAAGTAATGGTACTAAATTTTTAGTTTCTGATAAAGTGTTTGAACAGAGTTTAGACGTAATTAATACAAGAGCTATTCCATTGGGGATTGAAATTGTTGTAGGCAACGTTTTTGACACTCCATTAAACGAAGATTTCTTTGGAATTTTGGTTCAATATCCAAATGCAGAAGGAGATGTAGAAGATTATTCAAACTTAAGTTCTGCAGCAAATGAAATGGGTATTAAAACCGTAGCTGCTGCTGATTTATTAGCTCTTACGATGCTAACACCTCCGGGAGAGTGGGGAGCAGATGTAGTGGTGGGAACTACTCAACGATTTGGAATTCCGATGGGCTTTGGTGGTCCACATGCTGCATATTTTGCAACAAGCGAATCATACAAAAGAAAGTTACCGGGACGAATCATTGGTGTTTCATTAGACTCTAATGGTAACAATGCTTACCGTATGGCTCTGCAAACGAGAGAGCAGCATATAAAACGAGACAAAGCAACAAGTAATATTTGCACGGCTCAAGCTCTGTTAGCAATCATGGCAGGAATGTATGCCGCATACCATGGTCCGGATAGATTGAAAAAAATTGCTTCAAAAACGAATCAACTAACATCTATTTTAAGTAGTAATCTTAAAGCTTTAGGCTTTGATGTAAGAAACAAATCAGCCTTCGACACTATTTCTATTGAAGCGAGTAGTGCTTTACAAAGCCAATTGAAAAGTACACTCGAGCCTAAACTTATAAATCTTTATTATGCTAATGATTATGTAAGTATAAGCTTGGATGAAACTACAGAACTAGATGACGTAGAAGAACTGGTTAGTTTGTTTGCAAAAGTGAAAGAAGTTGAATCAACATTTAACACTGCATCTTCAACAACCTGGGATTCAAAATTTGATAGAACTTCAAGTTACTTAACTCATCCAGTATTTAATTCTTACCATACTGAGCATGAAATGTTGCGTTATTTAAAATCATTGGAGAACAAAGATCTTTCTCTTGCCCATTCAATGATTGCTCTAGGAAGTTGCACGATGAAATTAAATGCCACTTCGGAAATGATTCCTGTAACTTGGGCTGAATTTGCGAATATCCATCCTTTTGCCCCTTCTAATCAAGTTGAGGGATATATGGAAGTAATAAATGATCTAGGAAGAGATTTAAGTGAAATCACAGGATTTGATTCAATGAGTATGCAACCAAATGCTGGAGCTCAAGGAGAGTACGCTGGTCTTATGGTAATCCGTGAATATTTTAAAGCAAATAACCAAGAAAACCGAAATATTGTAATAATTCCTGAATCGGCTCACGGTACAAATCCTGCGAGTGCTGTAATGGCTGGTATGAAGGTGGTAGTTATTAAGTGTCATCCTAACGGATATATTGATCTTAATGATCTAAGAGAAAAGGCTATGTTGCACAAAGACAACTTAGCAGCAGCTATGATTACATATCCAAGTACGAATGGGGTATACGAAGAGACAATCAAAGAAATCACAAAAATCATTCATGATTTTGGAGGTCAAGTTTATATGGATGGAGCGAACATGAATGCTCAAGTTGGATATACGAATCCAGCCAATATTGGAGCTGATGTTTGCCATTTAAATTTACATAAAACATTTTGTATCCCTCATGGAGGTGGTGGTCCAGGAATGGGTCCAATTGGTGTTGCGAAACATTTGACTCCTTATTTACCAGGTCATAGTCTGGTTCAAATCGGAGATGAACGTGCAATGTCTGCTGTATCTGCTGCTCCTTTTGGTAGTGCAAGTATTTTATTAATCAGTTATGCTT
>JABDQY010000139.1 GCA_013042025.1 Bacteroidia bacterium | reverse complement strand
TTAACTTTCGACGGAGACCAGTATCCTAGAAACGATACACTCACTTCTTACTTTAAGGTAGTAGAGGAATACGACTTAAAGTTGAATCGATTGATTGTGCCAACACCTACTTCTTATATTCTCATTAACTCCGCTAACCTTTTTCCTAGCATTGAGGTTTCTAACAATGGCAAAAAACCAATTGACTCAGCAAAAGTTGACATTCAAATTGAAGACAAAAAAGGAGTAATGTATTCTGATTCTATAATCATAAGTTTAGCTATTGATGAGCAGAAAGTAGTCAGCTTTAATAAGCTATTGAATTTTGATACGATTGGAAATTATACTGTGCATGTAACGAATAAATGGAGTCACGAGCAATCTCCATCTGCAAATGATACATTAATCGATGAGTATTTTGTTCGTCATAATACAGATGTGGCTATTGACAGCCATGCCACACCACTAAACAATGCTGTCTTTGAATTAACTCAACCTGTTAACCCCAAAGTCTCCATTCGAAATAATGGATTGCTTCCAACTGGTAATATTGAAATAGAGGTCCAAGTTTTAAAAGGAAATATCGTTAAAGTTACAGATACACTTCAAATTGCAAATTTAGATTTCCTTCAAGCGATTAACTTGCAATCTCCTGTGTTTTGGCAAGCCGACTCTGTTGGTGATTATACCTTAAATTCAAGATTAATTTTCAGCGATGAAAATAGTAAAAATGATTCATTTAGTTCTGCATTTACACTTATAAAAACTGCAGATATAAAGGCTGATAGGATAGTGCTACCTACAAATAATGCGGAGCTGTTTACAAAACAAAAATATGCACCTCAAGTATGGATAAAGAATGATGGATTAACGGACTTTGATCTATTTTCTGTAGTTGCGGAGATTTATGTGGAAGATACATTGTTTTATACCAATACAAAAGCAATTGAACTAGATGAAAGTGATTCGGCTAAAGTTGAGTTTGATAGTCTTTCGTTTGACAACCCCTCAACAAATGCCTCTATGATGGTTTATGTTGTTGCACAAGGAGATAATTATGGTTATAACGATACGATAGCAAATAGCTTTATTATTACTAAGTCTGCAAATGTTAAAGATATCACTGAGAGATTACTTAAGGTTTATCCAAATCCATATAAAAACAGAATATCGGTTGAAAGTGCTTATCCAATTGAAAAAATTAGGTTGTATTCTCTTCAAGGAAAACTAGTAGCGGAGTATTATCCTAACTCAACTAGTTTTAACATAACTCAAGGTTTGAACGGGAATAACTTTCTGTTGGAAATGGAGTCGAACAATTCGGTTGTAAGAAGAATTGTGCTATTTCAAGGAGATTAAAATCCATTTACATAAGGTTTTGATTTTTAAGACATTTGCTTAATTTTACGCCAACCAAAAACTGTATGAAGCACTTTTTAACCCTTGTTATACTCTTTTGCGTATGTCTTGCATATGCTCAAAACGAAAGAGATCTCCCAAAAGCAGATGATAATTTTCACAAATATTTAGATGATGGAAAGAAAAATGACGCAGATGCCGATATTAAATTGGCATTAAGTGCACTTCCTGCTGGATATCTAGATATTCAATATGAACAAAAACTTACACCTTCATGGTCTGTGCTAGGAAGTGGAGCTTTTCAAATATTTGATGGAGTTGATTTGGGTACCGGTTGGGATGATTTAAGCAGCTTGGGGGAGTTTAAAACTGGATTTGGATTCGGAGTTGAAGGACGACGGTATGGAGCTTATGCGGCAATTACTGATTTAGGATATTGGTCAATCAACTATCGAAATAGAATGACGTTGTATGAAGATGCGAATCTTGGAAGACATGATATTTACTTTTCTCGAGGAAATAAGTATCTATTCCTCAATACGATTAGTGCTGAAGTATCTTATGGTTTAGGAGCACGCTTCTATAAATACAATGTGGATGAGGAAAAAAATAAAATTGATGAGGACTTCAGTGGAATTTCTCCTCACTACAATTTAGAATTTAAGCTTGGTTATTACATTAAATATTAAAACTATGAGAACGATTTTAACATTATTAGTAGGATGTTTTTTATTGAGTGTAAGTGCTCAACGAGGAAGTAAGTTAAAAGTGAAGGAACAGCATGGCGACGTGTTTAAGTATAAAGGCGGATCTTTTGTAGATGTTTTTGAACTTTCAACTGGAGGATATTGGTCCATTTCTAGAACCTATGAAGGGGGAGGAGTTTTAGGAGGAGGTTTGTTAAGAAATAAACGTGTGTTCTATGTACAGAGTTACGATGAGGACATGAACCTAATAGATGAGAAGAGATTAAATCTATCTGTTTATGATAAGGACTTGGAATTGGAAGAGATTGTAAAGTTTAAGGGTGAATATTATTTATTCTTAAGTTTTAAAAACGTAGACAAGAAAAAGATGTATCTGTTTTATAGTAGGTTCGATCATCACGATTTACAAATGGATGGAGATCTTACTAAGATTGCTCAGGTTGGCTTAGGAGGCAAATCCAAAGAATACACTTGGCCATCTTTTGATATTTCAGTTTCAGATAACGAGAACTTTATTGTTGTGTTTGGAAAAGATGCTACCAAAAGAAAAAAGTCAAAAAAACGAGGATTTTTTAAAAGAAGTGGAGGGTCATCTAGTAGTTCAACTGGAACACATAATTTTAAATTTACCTATTGGGTACTCGATGATGATTTTGAAATTGTAAACTACGAGAAAAAGCACAACTTAAAAATTGAGAATTCTTCTGATAAATTCTATGTAAGAGATTACGCAATTGATGATGAAGGAGCTATTTATATTTTAGGTAAGAATAGTGTAGTGGATGAATTGACTAGGCAAGAAGTACGGTCAAAGAAAAGAGCAGCTTGGGTAGATATCAATAAATCAGCATTTGTATTGGAAAAAATTAATCCTGATGGTACTACAGTTATGCAAGTAACTCCAGAAGAAACATTGTATGTGGATATGGA
>JABDQY010000135.1 GCA_013042025.1 Bacteroidia bacterium | reverse complement strand
GTAAGCGAACCCATGGCGTGTACCAATCCGTAATTAACTGACTGGTACAAAGACAGGGTTCCAGTCGAGTCCGTTACAAGAACGGTGTCTATTGATGAATTGTCGGCACAATTAATCGTCGCATTTTTGGGATCAATTGTGACGTGAGCTATGTCCACAGCTTGGTCAATTCTGAACTGAACATAGTTATTGCCCCCAGTCAACAAAAAGTCAGTCTGATCCAGATCGTAGGTTGTGTTGCCATTGCTATTGAAGAAGGCCATGGCATAAGAGTTGGAGTTGATAGAGCTGGAGTTATATAATTCAACTTCTGATGTTCCAAAGTTCAAATGCATCTCAATGGAATTATATGATGCCATTATATAACATCTGATTCTGTGATTGTTCGAATTAAAGGTACCGCTGTAGAATTTTATGTAATCGTTGTTTCTGAGGCTGTCCGATAAGCTATAAGTTCCTGTGTGTCGGAACCTTATATCCATATCTGTAACAACTCCATCCATGTCAATTGTATGTGTTCCTGTCCCCATAAATTCTGTAACGTAATTGTGGTTCCAGTTCATAGCAGAAATGGCATTCAATGAACCATAGATATATAGTGTTCTTCCACTAGAAGCAAATGTTGGTGTATTTGTAGCACCAGTCCAATCCATATCCTTACAATAGGCATTGGCATCAAGAGTTACGGTTTGGCTAGCGGCACTGAAACTGTTCACATCAAAATAAACATTATCCCCTTCTCTGGGGTAGCAGCCATCAACTGACTGACCCACACCTCCTGAGCTTGTGGCCCAATGTGTAGGATCGGTCCAGTTGCCTGTTCCGCCAACCCAGTACAAATCTTGACTAGCCTTTGTATTGATGGTAATACCACTGTTGTTGCCATCTTCGCTGATAACGTTGTTTGCAGTAAAAGAAGCTCCACCTGTGAAGTTCATGTCTTCTAGAATCACATAATTGAAAGACACAGTACCTGATGGTAAAGAAATATTTGCCTGGCTAGAGGTAGAATATGATTTAATCGTGGTAGGATACAAGCATGTTGCCTCTTCTATCCAAATTGAGTCATTGACAATGAATGAACCTGTTTGGTTAAACCTATGAGTATTGCTACCGTCAGAATTTCTTAATATTAGGGAATCAACAACAATGTTTTGCCCTGAATATACTGTCAAATCTCCATCAATGTCCAGTCTGCCTATAGTGTCTTTATCATAGATATTAAGATTACCGTAAAGATCTATAGATTGGATAATATAGGCTTGAGACAAATTTATATAACCATCAATTTCATTGTAGATCGTATCAATCACACTACCATCAACAAAATTGATGGTAGAGGCTCGGTATACTTTAATCGTGCTAAAGTTGATTGGCACATTGGAAACTGCGTTGCAGGTATTTCCAGAAAGATAAAGTGTTGCACTATCTCCGTTGCAAGAAAAGTTGGAGTTTTGCTGGTAGAAAGAATTTCCTGAAGCATTCAATGTAACTTCCAGCACAGATTCTCCGAGGTTTAAGGTAAAATTGGCCGACCCTCCAGAATTAAAGGCTCTACAAACCACTTTGTGGTTGTTGGTATTGAGTGTTCCCTGTCTCAAATAGAGGGTATTGCTAGCTACCAAACTGTCTTGAAGGTTGAATGTTCCTGTACCGTTGAAGTATATTGGTCGGTTGGTGGTTTGCCCTGCAAAATTGACATCATGCGTTCCTGTACCTAAAAAATTAATATCATCATCCGGACCAAAATCCATGCTTGCTATTAGTGTCAGACTACCATAGATATTCAGGTCTTGCAAACCAGAAATGGTTGGAGAGTTAGTAGTACCTGTCCAATCCATATCCTTAAAAGATATGGTGGTGTTTAAATTGACCGATTGATTGGCTGCCGTAAATGAATTGGCGTCAAAATAGACATTGTCCGATGGTCCTGGTACAGCAGCGTGTACAGTACTTCCTCCACTGGAAGTAGCCCAGTGATTGATATCTGACCAGTTTCCTGACCCACCAATCCAATAGTAGTCAGCGGCAAAGAGCTTGGGAACAGAGCATACTAATAACGCTCCTAATAATAGGGGGATTTGTCTTCTCATTTATTTAGAATGATTAGTTAGGACTTGTAAATATGCTATAAATTTCATGTAAATACTAGTTCTTAGCCTGATTTGAATGATTTTATAGATTTAGTATATGAATTAAAACTCTAAAAAAATGAAACTCATAGGTTCTATATAAGGATTCTTGACGAGGTTGTTATGTTCTCGCAGTAGAAAATCACAAAGTTCTTAGTAAATTCTTCTTCCTATTGTTTCCAAGAATACAGTATACTCCTAAATTCTTGGTCGAGTAACTTTTACTTCAGATTTTCATTTCCCAATGCCACTTTTAATTTCTTTTTTAACCCAGCATTGTACGTGTCTTTAATTTCTGTTTGGTTTTTATACCATTTCAAGGCAAGACTTGACAATGGTTTTAACTCGTTAAAACTTTCTCTTCTTTCCATTGGAGTATTTTCATAAATAAGGTCGTATTGATCTTTTATTTTGGTCATTGCACTCAAGTATTTTTTGCTTAGTGCATTTAACTGATCAATTGCCTTATCCGCATTATTTCTGGCTGTTAGTTTATTTAATGACGACATGGTATCCACATTAAAATTCAATCTAACATCATCCTTTAGTAAGGCGTCATCCATTTTATAATTCACAAATATTTGAGATGTATCTTTAATATATTCACCAAACGTATTTATCGTAAATTGCTCGAGTTCTTTTCTAATTCCCTTCAATTCAAACACATAGGCTGTTAGCTTTTCACTTTGTTCAAAATCCTCTTGCTGATATGCTATAAGTTGGGTTATGCACTTTTTAAAATCAACATTTGTACTTACAGCATCGGCATACTCTTTTTTTATTACTGTACTTACAATTGGGGTTAGTTTTCTGGTTTTATTCCTAACATTAACCTGCTGAGAAAACATTTCTCCATTAATATTTACCAATGGAAGTTCATAATCCTTATGAACAAATTCTTTGTCATAAAGACCATCCATAAAATTTATTAACGCTGAAAATCTTCCTCCCGTTATTAGTTGATCAGCTGAAGTAACCATCTGTTTCAGATTAAGGCTGTTCTTAATATTTTCTAACTTAGATTGACTGTTTGCACTTACATTAGATTTAATACTTTCCTCATATACAGAAATAAATTCTTTGTCAATCATAACATTTAACGAAGAAGCTTTCTTAGCCGACAAGTTCTCTATATCGTTACCGTCAATAACCTTTGTAAGGTTATAGTATAGCAAATCAATATGCTTTATTTGGTCTAGATAATTGACCTTAATTAGTTTAGCTGCTTCATCAATATTTTGACTTAAGTCTTTAATTTGAATCTCTCGATTTTCACGTTTTGTTAAAGTATCAATCCCTATTTTACTTAATGGTATAACCTTTAGTTTGCCAATAACAAATCGTTTCGTTGTTTCACTTTGAAATTCAATAGTAACTTTATTAATCCCTGCTTTTTCATATCCAATATAAATGTCTTCGTAAAATGTGCCATTGTATTTTTTCTTAGGTAGATATTTCTTGTACACCTGGTTATTCTTGTAAGAAACAATTTCGATTCTACTATCTGCAAGGCCATCTGCTTCAGGGTAATCTACTAATGCAGCATATAGCACAATACGTCCGATGCTATTTAACGAAATTTCAATATTAGAAATTTCTGCGTTGGCTAAAACCCTATGACCTTTATCCTCAAGGCTTAGCGTTGAATCCCTTTCCAGTGTGTCCGTTTGTAAGTTTGAAATTTCAAACGTGCTATCCAATGATACTCGACCATTGGTAGTAAGATAATGATGTTTCTCCTTATCCTGTTCTAAATATTTATCTTCTTCATCGGATTGAGCAGATGAAATCAAGGTTGAAAAAAGTAATAGAAATGTTAGTATTAATTTCATATTGGGTAGGGGTTGGTTTGTAGTCAAATATAGGAAATTGGTTTTTGGAGTATCAATATTGATGATTTCAAGGACCTAAATGCACTCAAAAACAAGTCAAAACTTTGATAATAGTAGTGCTCCCGTTATACAAATTGATTCCTGCGGTTCCACTTGTAATTTCACTTTTTGCAGCTCTAAATTCATTCATCACTACAACTTATACACCAATTCTTAAACTCTATAGAAATGGGTGTCAGTTTGTATTTACTTTGCCGTTCAATTTTACACTAAGAACGTACAATTAAGAAATGGAAAAAGTAGAATGTTTAATCATTGGCTCGGGACCAGCAGGGTATACCGCAGCAATTTATGCAGCTAGAGCAGACATGAAACCAGTTGTTTATGAAGGATTGCAACCAGGTGGTCAATTAACTATTACAACGGACGTAGAAAATTATCCAGGTTATCCTGATGGAATTATGGGACCAGAAATGATGGACAATTTCAAGAAACAAGCTGTAAGATTGGGTGCTGATGTACGATTTGGAATGGTTACTTCTGTAAACTTTGATAAGAACGGTGGTAATCACACGGTAACTGTAGATGGTAAAACGGAAATAGAAGCAGAAACAGTAATTATAAGTACCGGAGCTAGTGCAAAATGGTTGGGTATACCTTCAGAACAACGCTTAAACGGAAGTGGAGTTAGTGCGTGTGCAGTATGTGACGGATTCTTCTACAGAGGTCAGGATGTGGCAATAGTTGGTGCAGGTGACACCGCAGCAGAAGAAGCTAGCTATTTAGCTAAAATTTGTAAACAAGTATATATGTTGGTTAGACGAGATGAAATGAGAGCATCTAAGGCAATGCAACATCGTGTTAATAGCTTACCAAATGTTAAAATACTATACAATACTGAGACAGACGAAGTTATGGGAGATATGGCTGTTGAAGGTGTGCGAGTAGTGAATAATTTAACTGGAGAAAAAGAAGTAATACCTATTACAGGATTTTTCGTTGCAATTGGTCACAAGCCAAATACTGACATATTCAAAGATTATCTAGAAATGGATGATGCAGGTTATCTAATAACCAAACCAGATAGTACCAAAACAAATATTCCTGGTGTGTTTGTATCAGGTGATGCTCAAGATAAGATTTACAGACAAGCAGTTA
>JABDQY010000123.1 GCA_013042025.1 Bacteroidia bacterium | reverse complement strand
AGAAGAAGCAGCGGAATTAGGAGAAGCATTATGAATCTTACTAAATTCAGAAAGCAAGCAACCTCTCCTATTTTTCGTTTATTCCTACTAAGGAAACTTCCATTAGCGTTTATAGCGGGTGTCAGAGTTAAAAAAATCGATGATTCGAGCTGTGTCACTAGTCTTAAATTTGGTTGGATAAATCAGAATCCATTTAGGTCTATGTATTTTGCCGCAATGCAAATGGCTGCAGAACTAACTACAGGCTTATTGCTTTATCAATACGTGGCTTCAGGTAATAAATTCTCTATGTTATTGGTATCTCTTAAAGCAGAATACGACAAAAAAGCAATTGGTGTTATTGACTTTGTATGCAATCAAGCAGCTGAAATGGATCAGTTTATTAATGAAATGAAATTGAGTGATGAGGGGCAAACCAAAGTCTTCCAGGTATATGCTATAAACCAAAAAGGTGAAGAGGTAGCAAAGTTTGAATTTGAATGGTCTTGTAAAACAAAGTAAGGCCCAGAAATCTTCTAGGCCTTAAGCTAAGGTTTGGTTAATTAATCTCAGACATTCTAGTTATCTGAAATGAGGTTTACTGTGTAAATATAATCATTTACTTAAATATGGCAAGTTTATAATGGTTGTTTGAACGAATAATCAATAAAAATTAGGACTATTGCAGCTTCAAACTTCACTATCATAAAAGTAAACAACTCCTATATCTTACTAGCAATTCTGGCGTTAATTTGGGGTAGCTCCTTTATACTAATGAAGGAAGGATTGAAAAGCTACTCAAGCTATCAAGTTGCAGCTTTACGAATGATACTTGCTGGTCTCTCCTTACTTCTATTTCTTAAGAAGGAATGGCTCCTGAAATCAAAAAAAGATACGAAATATTTTGCTATTTCTGGTATTCTTGGAAGTGGAGTACCTGCATTTCTGTTTACTGCTGCACAAACAAAGATTGCAAGTTCTTTGGCCGGAGCTCTAAATGGGCTCACTCCTCTTTTTGCACTATTGGTTGGTGTGCTTTTCTTGGGGGTTCAATTTAATAAGTATAAGTTGTTTGGAGTAATTTTGGGGCTTCTCGGTGCTTTTTTATTAATTTTTCACGAAGGTGTTAATCTTCAATTGTATCATACAAGTCTTATTGTTCTAGCAACATTGTGTTATGGCATCAATGTTAATATTATTAAACATAAGTTAGGGAACTACCCTCCCATTTTTGTAGCAGCATATCCGTTGCTTATTGTTGGGGTTCTATGCATGATTATTTTGTATTTCATTGGCTTTGAATTCAATTTCAATATGAGCCAAAATATTAAGTCTTTTGGAGCTATAGTGATACTCTCAATTGCAGGTACTGCAATTAGCTTGGTTTTATTTAATAAATTAATCCAAAAAACTACTGCTGTTTTTGCATCTTCAGTTACATATCTTATCCCAATTGTTGCTTTATTTTGGGGCTTTATTGATCACGAACGTATAACCTTTTTGCAAGTTGTTGGTTTAGGATGTATACTAGTTGCAATTTGGTTGATCAGGAAAGAAAAGTCAGTTTACAAAGAAGAATCGTTAATTAAATAAAAATGAAGTTTAACTATAACATTGAAGAAAGAAATAGCTACTCATATCCTGAATATAGAGAGCTGATTAATAGTTTATTGAGTCAAAGAAAAACTACAGGAACAAATCATTCCGATGATCTAATAAAGCATACTGAAATGAATGTGGTTCGATTAAACCGATTAGACAAGAGAGCTACGCTTAGAGAAGGATTAATAAACACACTTGCAAATGCTCCTAAACAACATTGGGTAATTATCGCTGAAGCATGGTGCGGGGATGCTGCTCAAAGTATGCCATGGATTAACAAAATGACTGAAATGAATTCCAATATTAAGCTTTCAATTATTCTACGGGATGAAAATACGGATATAATGGATGACTTCTTAACAAATAACGGCAGAAGTATTCCAAAACTAATCGCTCATGACGGTATGGGTGATATTTTATTTGATTGGGGGCCTCGACCCAATGAAATACAAGAAGAATTTTTACGTCTAAAAGCACAGGGAATCCCCTATCAGGATGTCTCTACCGTTATACATACATTGTATGCAAAGAATAAGGGGAATGCAATTCAAGACGAGTTCAATACTGTTTTAAAGAAGCTAATAAACCAACCAGTTTTTTAATTGGGTAAAAGTCTACTCTTTTTATTGATAAGTTTTGTCAATTTAATTTGCGTAAAGTCAAAATTTTGAATTTTTTTGACACCTTTAAAATTAAATCTAGAAAATGAAATTTATAGTTAATACAGATCAACTGCTTCATAAATTACAAAGCATTAGTGGAACAATAGTTTCAAAGCCGGTAATTCCAATTTTAGATCATTTTCTATTTGATATAGCTGGAGGTAAACTTACCATTACTGCAACTGATTTAGAAACTTCTATGAGCACTGCAATTGATGTTCAGTCTGAAGAAGATGTTAGGATTGCAGTACCTTCTAAAATGTGTTTAGATACATTAAAAGCTCTACCAAATCAGCCAGTAACTTTTACTATCAATAGTGATAAGAACAGTATTGAATTGAAGTCAGAATTTGGACGTTATAAATTAGTTGGCCAAAATGCAGATGATTATCCAAAGATTCCAGAAACTACTTCTGAAAACAGCTTTAAAATGGAAGCTGGAGTATTATCTTCAAGCATTACTAAAACAATATTCGCGTCTGGAAATGATGAATTAAGATTAAGCTTAACAGGAGTTTACGTTCAGTTATTTAACGATAATGCAGTATTTGTAGCAACAGATGCAAACCGCCTTGTAAAGGTTGAGCGATCTGATATAAAACCAGGGGTTGAGAGTAATTTTATATTGCCAAAAAAGGCGTTAAATCTTTTAAAAACAAACCTACCGCATGATGATACTGAAGTTCAAGTTGATTTTAATGACTCCAATGCATTCTTTGCATTTGATGATATCAAGTTAATCTGTAGATTAATCGACGAACGTTATCCAGATTATAGAGCGGTTATACCTACCGACAATCCAAATAGACTTTCTATTTCTCGACAAGACTTTCTAAACTCGGTTAGAAGAATTAGCATTTTTGGAAACCGAACTACCAATCAAATTAATATCAAAATCACAGGTAGTGAGTTAACCGTTTCTGCTGAAGATATTGATTTAAGCAATGAAGCAGTTGAACGATTGGGTTGCGATTATAATGGAGAAGACATGGAAATCGGATTTAACTCTAAATTACTTATCGAGATGTTACAAAACATGACCACGTCCGATGTAGTGATTGAATTATCTACTCCAAATAGAGCGGGTATAATTTTACCTTCAGCCAATGACGATAACGAGGATTTGTTAATGCTAATTATGCCAATGATGATAGCAGGTGCATCGTAGTTTTGTAACCTAAGTGTCACATGATTGTCAGAAAGAATAAAAAGAAGATTTTAGTGGCTTAACGTTTCTATATTCGTTGAGACTTAATAGTCAGAAAGCCAATCAAAAGCCTCGGTACTAGGTGCTGGGGCTTTTACTTTTATAAAAATCTGGGTTTGCCTAATTCATACAACTTCATTGCAAATTATTATGGGTTTTTATCCTCTTCAATGTTTGGCAATTCCATATTAAACATCCAGGAAAACCTAATAAAACATTTACCAAACCAAGGTACTTTGCTGATACTGGGTGGCGGAGATGGCTCCATACTCCCATTAATATTTGAACACGCCCCTGATATTCAAATTGAATATTTAGAAGCTTCAAATACCATGATTGAGTTGGCTAAAAAGAAAGTATCCATCTCACAGAAAATAACGTTTAATCATAATGCTAATTTTACCACACAATTAGTGTCATATGACTATGTGTTTTGTGGTTTCTTCTTTGATCAATTTGAAGAATCTAAAATTGCTCAAATAATTCAAAAAATTGATTCAGTTAAAACCAGATGGATGGTAGCAGATTTTTGCCTAAATGAGGTTACCAAATATAGAGTTTGGAGAATGCTTCAAATCAAACTGTCTATTTTATTCTTCAAAATAACCGCTAGGCATAGCATTAATTACCTACCAGAAGTTTTTGAAACATTTTATAGAGATGGGTTTAAAAGCAAGCATACTAGCACGTTATCACATGGTTTTTACCGTTCACAAGTTTTTCATCGTTAAAAATACTTTTTGGAACAGCTATTGAGTTGTATATGGAGGAAAGGAGGACGATGAAAGATGAATTGGATTAAGTCAACACTATTTATAGCATTAACAATTTCGGTTGCTAACATAAATGCTGGATCTGCAGTTAGTAGATTTGTTGATTTTTATGGCCACCCTTCTCATGTTACTTTTGATCAACAATTTGCGAGTTTCAGTTTATATAGCTTAAGCCAAAAGGATATCGCTTCAAGGCTTTCTCAGTATAGAAATTCGAACCTAAATCAAAGCATACATTTCGTTAAAAAGCATATGGAGAATTATGCATTGGATGATGCTTCCACTACAATTTTTGTAGATAAATTTGCTTCTATGGCCACTGGAGGCACTAATTCCAATGAGCAAACTTTTGTAAAGTATCTTATTCTAAAAGAATTAGGATATGATGTTGTTCTAACAAGAACAGGAAAAAAACTTAATTGCCTTGGGAATCTATCCTTTACTCCAGGTAGATATATTTATATCAGATATGCAAACAAGGTTTATAAAGATTTAGATTTTAAAAATCGGAGAAATTACAGCAAGCATCTTATATACAAGGATCCGAAGAAAACGTATACTTCAATTAAGCGTAATATTCTTGCTGTACCGAGAATTAATGCGAATATCAAACAACGTTCATTAAGCTTTAACTATGGAGGAACAGCACATAGCTTGGAAGCTTTATCAAATGAATCGATCACCGAGTTCCTAGGCGATTTACCGATGTACGATGTAGGAAATGAATTTACCCGTTTGAAAATGTCTAGCGAAATGGAGTCAACTGTTATGCGTTACTTAAAAACAGAAGTAAAAGATAAATCAACTATTGATGCTGCTAAATTCCTACTTTCATTTGTTCAACAAGTAGTTCCTTATGGAAGTGATTATGATAAATATGGTGAGGAACGTTTTTACTATCCTGAAGAAACAATTATGTCTGAAAATGCTGATTGTGAGGATAAAGCGATGTTGCTCGCCTACTTGGCTAAGAACATCTTAAATATAAATAGTGTAGGATTGTTTTTTGAGAATGATGAACACTTAAGTTTAGCTTTAGAAATACCTAACTATTCTCCAACCGGATCATTTAAATACGAAGGGAAACACTATGTTTCATGTGAACCTACTGCTCAATATCCAAAACTTGGGCAATCTCAATTCTCTTTGAATAGAGTAACTGAAGTAATACGTTTATAAAACTTGCCTTTTACTTTGCAGGTCCTTTAGGTCGTAAGGGGCGGACTTCGATATTAACTTGATGAAAATTATCACTAGTTTCTGTAGCTTGAACAATCATAGACGCAACTTCCTTAGGCATTAGCATGTAATCATGGGGAACAATGGCGTCAATGTTTTTGAAGAAATCTGTTTTTGTAGAACCTGGATAAACGCAGGTAACTTTAATGCCAAAATCTCGTAATTCCTTATACATGCTTTGTGAAATAGCCTTCACTGCGAATTTTGTTGCACCATAAACAGAAACTTGAGGATATCCTTCAATACCTGCTGTTGAAGAAATATTGATTATGTGTCCCCTACCCTTTAGTTTCATAATGGGTACAGCTAGCTTAATAGTGTATAGAGTCCCATAAACATTGGTTTCAAACATTTCATGAATTTCATCTATTGAATAATCTTCAACAGGGCCAAAAGAGCCCATTCCTGCGTTGTTAATTAAGATATCTATTCCTTCATGATTTTTAAGGAATTTACTAATAGAATGTTCTACCTCATTAAAGTTTCGAATATCCGTTTTTAGAAAAGTGAAATTAACATTCGAAATAGTTGGGTCCGTTCTACCTAATCCGCAAACTATACTGCCCTTTTCAAGATACTGCTCTACTAAGGATTTGCCTATTCCACTGCTAACTCCGGTAATTATTACTTTCTTACCTGCTAAATCCATACCTCTAGTATCCAAATAGTAATTCCAGAGGTAACATCTCTACTTTACCATACTTCTTCAAAATTTCAAAATCAATAGATTCTTCAGATCCAAGTACTGCAAATTGGTAGTCTCCTTGTATCTTTTCACTATGGAATTTAACGACATCATCCATTGTAATTGATTCTAAGCGATTAGCCATTTGTTTTCGTGGGTCTTCTTTATATCCCATCTTTAAAGAATTATCATAATCAAAAAGAATACTCGTTTTAAGAATTCTACTTGTTTCTATATTTTGCATTAATGCATTTTTTCCGTTTTGAAATTTTCCTTCATCTACGGGCAATGTAGTCAGCAGGTCATTCATTGCTATAATACTTTCGCCTAGCTTGTCGGATTGCGTTCCTACATAAGCCATTACCATGTTATGATCACCAGGCTTAGAACCTTTTGCATAATAACTATATGTAGAATACGCTAGTGCTTTTGATTCTCTTATGTCTTGGAATACAACACTGCTCATTCCTCCGCCGAAGTATTCATTAAACATGGATATATCAGCATTTTCATTCACATCAAGCAAATTTGATTTTTTTAACCACATCACCTCTGCTTGAACCATATCATAGTGAGTGAAATAAACTGTAACATCATCAACGTCTCTCATTACAAATTCTTTTAATGTTGGGCTCTCAATAAACGTGCTTTTGTTAGGATGATATTTTGCTAAGCATTTCTTAAGTACTTTCATGGACAATGGCCCGCTGTACCAAACCTTATGCTTGTAACTGCTTAAATTATGAATGTAGTCAGCTAGTTGATCAGCTTTGATAGTTCTCAATTGATCTTCTGATAAAATATAGTTCGCTGGATTCTGTTCACCGAACAAAACAAAGCTTCTCATTTTAGCCATTATACGTGATTTGTTTAGCTTGGCATCTGCACGTGCTTTTAGCTTTTGCTCAACAAGCATGTCTAACTTTGCTTGCTCTGGTTTTGCATCTGCTAAAAGATGTTCAAAGAGCTTGAGTGCTTCTTCAAAACTACTTTCTAAACCATTAAGATAAACGTAGCTTTGTTCACGACCTGTTGAAACTCCGAAATTACATGCTAAGTCATAGAAACTTTTTGAGATTTCATCAGCTGTATACTTATTTGTACCTAGAAGCTTTAAATATTCTACTGCAAGAGCTAGTTTCTGATCATGATAAGAACCTATATCCAGTACATAATACAATGTAAATAATTGCTCATCACCTTCTTTTACTTTCCAGATTGGAGTACTTTTTCCGTAGGTTCCAAATTCAATATCATTTTTATAATCAATAAACTTTGGAGAAATTGATTGCGTTTCTCTAGACAAAATGTCGTCTACAAATGGTGAGGTTTTCCCTCTGTTTACTTCTACTTTGGTAATCTCAGGTTTTTCTATTTTAACAACTTCTTCTTTTTCACCTTTAGTCTTATAGATCACTACATGTCCATCAACGTAATATTTGGATGCAAAATCCATAATATCTTGTTTGGAATACGATAGCATTTTATCTATTGAAGTTAATTGGTCTGACCAATCTGAACCTAGAATAAATGATTCAAGTAAAGTGTAGGCAGCACCGCTATTAGATTCAAATTGCTTGATTTCACTTACCTTCTGATTTAACACAATACTCTTTATCA
>JABDQY010000120.1 GCA_013042025.1 Bacteroidia bacterium | reverse complement strand
GAAAAGTCTGTCACTTTTGTGATGGACTTTTTTGGCAACTATATACTAAATGATATAAGGTGTTGAGACGGATGCTTTGCTTATCGAATATTTTCAAATAACAAAGCCCATCGATTTAGCGACAGGCTTTTGTTTTCATTTAAGTTAATATTCTTGTCGCTACCTGCACATGTTGTAGGTAGATATTGTTCGTGTACATTTGTCAACTGTCGGATTTAAACAAGGTATGCAAGTATTAAATGTATGTCCAGGTATACAGTGGTCTGGATCTAGCATGCAGTCCGAAGTACTACACGAGGCCTTTCCTGAAATTACAAAAATAGTAGTGCCTCCTACAACTGAAGTTGAAGCAATCATTGAAGATTTTGCGTTGTTTGAACTATCGTCTGTTCCGACAAACAACAAATAATGTATAGTGTCTTCCAATTCAATGTGTTGCTCAATAGTAACATCGGTAAAATTATAGTTCAAACCAGATGCAGTAAGCAAGTTTGCAGAATAGGTGGTCATTAGAGAAGGTTTGTCAACGGTTATTGTTGGCACTCCAGAAACCACTTCACCAACTTCTAAATCCTGTGCATATGTATTACAGGAGGTTAGAAGTAGTAAGGTGAGCATATTTAGAAGAGTTTTAATGTTTTTCATAGTTGCAATATAGATATAGTCCTGTCGAGTATTAATACCTTATTAGATACGATTACTTGCAATTAGAATTTTAAATTTACAGAAAACTATTAAAGCATATTGATAACTGGCTACAAAGGGTTAAACTAAATTTGCCTGCTCCAGGAAACTAGTCTATAAAAAAACATTTGATATTTTTGTAAATGAAAAAGGACACTTAATGCGTAGCATTATAGACCGCATTATTACCTCCCATTCTGGAAAGGCGAAGCCCATCCACTTACCCCGACAAAGAGATCTATTTGCATTGCAAGTAGACCTTTTCTATTTTATAAAGAGCTCGCTTTTTGCTCTACCTATTGGCTACTGCATCGTGTAACGGAGTGTTACTCCAAAGTCAGTTAAAGCACTAGGATAAGAATTACTTGTAACCGGCTCATTTACGTTTCTGTTATAGAACAAACGACAATTCAACACATCATTAATCTTATAATCTATTGAAGGTCTTATATTAATTGTTCTAATTCCTCCAGTTGCATTAAACTGATCCGTTTCAATGTTTCTAACAATTGTTATTCCATCTCTAAAAGTGAAATCAAATCTGATATTCAAATCATTTTTTAGAACCACTCTATTGCCTTTAAACTTGATTGGTAATCGAACTCCAGTAGTTCTAAATCCACCACCAATTACATACTCTTTGTTTCTAACTTCAACCATTTGAAGGTTTCTCATATTCAACTGAAGATTTCTATCACTCTTGTATTCAAGTTTAAAAGTTAGACCTTCCTTTGTTGTTATATCAATTCCAAGAAGCGGAGCTAAACGTTCGATAATGGAAACACCACTTTGGAATCCATATTTTGTTGTTAAATTTCCGTTCTCTCCTATTGTATCTTGCCCGTATTCAAGAGGTCTAAAGAATGACCCCATGCTAAGTGTAGATGAATACGCATGTGAAATGGAAATATTACTAAACTTCTTTTTGAACATATCCAACTGAGCAAGCCCATTGTAGGTTAACCTCCAATTTGGAACAGGTATTTTCTTGAATGGATTTAGAGTTACAGCATCACTGTTTTTTCCACTATATGCCGAAATAAATGAATACAGCAATACATCTTGATGTGTTCTATCAAACCCTCTTGGATAACCAGTGCTTGCATCTATTATTCCAACACTATCCGAAAATCTTTCGGAGTATGCTTCGCTGCCAAACTCCTGTGCTTGTAATCGTTGTGCAATTATGTATCGGTTGTTTTTAAATTGATCGTAAGCTTCAGACGAATAATTATCTCTATCAAGTTTATCAAACATCGTTGCCCAACTTCCAAAAGAAGTAGAGAAAGTACCTGCTTCCGTTAATCCGATATCTATAAACCCATTTGAACCTTCATCATATCTGAAGTTACTACTTGTATTTAAACTCTTACGCTTATTAAAAGTAACATTAATTCTGAAAGCCTTGAATGGTTCTAATGTCGCTGAACCATTTAGATCTACAGCATTTAACTGCATAAAGCGTGTATTCTGATTCGAATCTGTAGTTAAGAAACCGTTGTTTGCAATGTCATATCTAAATCCTTCATCCTGAGAACCTAAAATAAATGGGAAACCTGGAGTATTATGCTTAAAGTTTTGGCCCACATAATCCATCACTTTAGTGAAACCTGGAAGAGTTGTACCGTCTGTTAGTGTAACATTCATTTGAGCCTGTTTCACCATCATCAATAATTTAAAGAAACCTCTTGTTCCAGCACTTATTTGCTTTTCTTTAGGTTTTTCATTCTTTACTTTATCGTCATCATCTTTCTCATCTTTTTCAACTGTCTTCTCTTTTTTAGGAGGAGGTCGATTCACTTTTTGTAAAAATGGAACTTTATTATAAAGTGAGATAAAGTTTAAATTACCGTTTGCACCAATTGCTCTTGAATTTTGAATAGTATTTCCAAGTTCGGTATTAGAAGGTGGAGCATTTCTCCATTGATAGCTTGCAGAATATTTTGTTGTAACCGTTACCCAATCTAGCAACTTAATTTTTCTTAAAGGCAGACTATAATTTGCATTAATAGTTTGATTAAAGTCGTTTAGCTTTCCTAGTGAAGCAAAGTTCCTCCACATCGTATCCCTTTTTTCTTGTGTATTAAGTTCTCCAAACGGTTCTTCAACCCATGAATTGGCTGTTGCAGCATAGTTTACCGACAAACTTCTTGCTATGTTCCATTTCCAACCATACACTCTACCAATTCTAAATGTTTTGTCATACAGTACCGGGACAATAGACTTAAAGTTATCATTATCTCTATTTTGAAGCTCTGAATACCTTCTATCAACATCCAACCTAATGTTAAAATTGCTTGGAACCAATCCTAAATTAAAGTCTTTTATGATTGTCCATTTCTTACCCTTAATCATTTTCTTAAAGGGTTCCCAAGGTTTTGCTTTGGAAGTGAAATTATAACCTAGACTTGATTTATAGGTTTTAACATCATTCATTTCAATAATCTGATTTCTTCTAAATATTCGTTGATATGCAAACGAATAATTGAAGTTTTCAATATCATAGAAATGCGGTTTGTTTTTTGAAGCAGTGGTTCTGTTCTTCTTGACATTTGTGAAGTTTAGACTATACCTCGAAGTGAAATCCTGGGCTGCTTCTCTAATTTCTGCCTTTTCTTCTGAAGATTGAGCATTATTAATTGCAGTTCTAAGTAAGATATCCGGATTTAATGGATAATACTTAGGGTTAATGATATTTTCATTATACCCAATGAACATAGGAATTGTTAATCCTGATTTCTGAGAGAAAAATTTACCCAGCTCAATATTTGAAGAGATATCATATTGAATAAGCTCATTCAAATTTCGATCATTTAACTTCTTATCAATAGCACCAAATCCTATTGCCTGATAATTACCTGATAACGTTACAGTTGCTAAATCTGCAAGTTTGGTAACCATTCTAGCATTAGCCGCAATTCCACCTTTATTAGCAAAACCAACTAGTCTAAACTCGTTAAACCAAACTTCACCACATAACTTATCAATTGTACTTGTCTCAGAATTTTTAACTCCTAATAGTACTGTTCTTACATTACTTAAATCTGGTAAACCAATGATGCTTATTTTATGTCCGTTAGCTAATGTTTCAGAATAATAACCATTAGGATCTGTTGAATTTAATTGTCTGTTAAGTTTTACACGATAAAACTCCTCAAGTTCAACATTAAGCTCATTTTCTGCAGGCCATATTGCTTGTGGATCAGAAGCTCCTTCAGCTGTAAGTGTTAGTGGAATCTCATATTGATAGAAGTTGTTTTCAAGGTCTGTACCTACGCGAAGAATTGCAACCATTTCACCGTTCAATGCATTGGAAGACTCTGCATGAATGAACATTTTTAAATTCTCATAGTTTCGAATATCATAGTTCAATGTTCTAAAAGCACCTCTGGCATCTTCCTTTTCTAGATCACATACTGCAATTGATAGTGATTGCTCGTTTTGCTGAACATTACCAACTTGAGTTGGATCTATTTCTCTGTTAAAGCCTGGTGGTACCACATATTTTACTGGCTTACGCTTACTGTTTTCATTGATGTTAACAGTAGAAACAACTAATTCCGTATCATCATTTGGATCAAAAGGAGCACCTACTCTAGGTGGGAATTTAAGTGTATTCAAATACCTTCTCCAATCTGCTCTAACCAATTGTAAGTTTGCGAAACGCAAAACAACACTGTCTTCAAAACCTTTCATGAACATTCGCATAAAACGAATGGATTTGAAATCTTGAATCCCACCAATTTTCTTTTCGTATTGTCTAATCGGAATTTTTAATTGATACCAAGTTATATAATTAGGTTCCGCTCCTTTATCC
>JABDQY010000115.1 GCA_013042025.1 Bacteroidia bacterium | reverse complement strand
ATAATAATTAAGGGCCATTGGAAATAAAAAAACCGCTCTTAAAAAGAGCGGTTTTTAATTTAAAATTCAAATTCTTACATCATACCGGGCATTCCTCCTCCGCCCATTGGCGGTCCGGCAGGAGGTGTGTCTTCTTTAATATCAGTTAAGGCACATTCTGTGGTAAGGATCATTCCTGCAACAGAAGCCGCATTCTCTAATGCTATCCTCGTAACCTTTTTAGGATCAATGATTCCCGCTTCAAGCATATGTACATAGGTCTCAGATTTAGCATCGTAGCCAAAATCCCCTTTGCCTTCATATACTTTAGCAACCACTACAGAACCCTCTCCTCCGGCATTTTCTACAATTGTTCGCAATGGAGATTCAATGGCTCTGGCCACTATTTGCAGTCCTGTTTCTTCATCAGAATTGTCTACAGCTACCTTAGAAAGAACTGATTTTGACCTAATGAATGCGACGCCTCCACCGGCAACAATTCCCTCTTCTACCGCTGCTCTTGTTGCGTGAAGTGCATCGTCTACTCTGTCTTTCTTTTCCTTCATTTCCACTTCAGAGGCAGCACCAACATAAAGTACTGCAACTCCACCAGCCAATTTGGCCAAACGTTCCTGAAGTTTTTCTTTGTCATAATCAGAAGTTGTGGTCTCTATCTGAGATTTAATTTGATTGACTCGGGTTTTTATGTTTTTAGCTACTCCGGCTCCATTAACAATAGTTGTATTATCCTTGTCAATAGTAACTTTTTCACAGCTCCCTAACATATCCAGGGTGGTATTTTCTAGTGAGAATCCTCTTTCTTCTGAAATTACGGTACCACCAGTCAAAATAGCAATATCCTCCAACATGGCTTTTCTTCTATCGCCAAATCCTGGAGCTTTTACCGCTGCTATCTTTAAGGAACCTCTTAATTTGTTAACCACTAGAGTAGCCAATGCTTCACCATCTACATCTTCAGAAATTATTAAAAGTGGTTTTCCAGATTGTGCTACCGGTTCCAGTACGGGCAACAGATCTTTCATTGTTGAGATTTTTTTATCAAACAACAATATATAAGGGTTTTCAAGGCTTGCAATCATCTTGTCAGAGTCTGTGACAAAGTAAGGAGAAAGATATCCTCTGTCGAATTGCATTCCTTCAACCGTCTTTACTTCAGTTTCGGTTCCTTTTGCTTCTTCAACAGTTATAACACCATTCTTACCTACTTTTTTCATAGCGTCAGCAATTAAGTTACCAATTACCTCATCATTGTTTGCAGAGATTGAAGCAACTTGACCAATTCTATCAAAATCGTCTCCAACCACTTCACTTTGCTTAGCAAGATTTGCTTTAACAGCAGATACAGCTTTGTCAATTCCTCTTTTCAAATCCATTGGATTAGCTCCTGCAGCAACGTTCTTCAAACCTCCTGCTACAATTGCTTGAGCAAGAACAGTAGCAGTAGTAGTTCCGTCTCCAGCTAAATCTGCTGTTTTAGAAGCTACTTCTTTTACCATTTGTGCTCCCATGTTTTCAATAGGATCTTTAAGCTCTATTTCTTTTGCTACAGTAACACCATCTTTAGTGATGTTAGGTGAACCAAATTTCTTGTCAATTACAACATTTCTTCCTTTAGGTCCTAATGTTACTTTAACTGCGTTCGCTAATGCATCAACTCCTTTTTTGAGTTGGTCTCTAGCTTTTGTGTCAAATACTATTTGTTTTGCCATTTTTTTTAATTCTTAGTTATTCTAATTAAACAATTGCGAGAATATCTGATTCTCTCATAATTAATAAATCTTTTCCATCAACTTGAAGCTCAGTTCCTGAATACTTACCATAAAGAACTTGATCTCCTTTCTTAACGGTTGTTGGTTCATCTACTTTTCCTGGACCTACAGCTACAACTGTTCCTCTTTGAGGTTTTTCTTTAGCCGTGTCTGGAATATAGATACCTCCAGCTGTTTTTTCTTCTGCAGCTGCTGGCTCTACTAAAACTCGATCTGATAATGGTTTTATGCTCATGTTTTTAATTTTAATTTTCTTGATTACCAATAATCATACATTGTGCCAACTTGAAATAAAGACATTTTTTCACTAACTTTGGTAAACTGCCACATGGTTTACTAGTCAATTTGGCAGTTATTATTTAAAGATGAAAATAACTACTGACATTTGGAATGAAGTTGATAAGGAAAAGCGGGGTTTTCTATGGTCCTACTATTTACAGCAAGTCGACGAATCTATCCGGAGTTTAAAACTATCTCCAAACTACAAGGAACTCAAAAACAATACTATTCAACTTAAGAATATTGTTGCATTCATGACAGATTTCAAAGAGAATAATCTAGAACTTAGCGGGGTTGATTTAACTCAACTTAAGCTAATCTATACTCCTAATATTTCAGATGAATCTTTGTTTAATCGTATTTCAGAAATTGAAGAACGGTATTTACCTCAGTTAAATAAACGTTACCAAGAATATCTCCAATTAAAAGAATTTCTATACAGTGTTGTTTCTATCAAAACGGTGGGAATTGAACAAATGTATAGCAAGGAAGGATACTTGTTTTTAAAACATAAAAACGAACGAAAAATTCAATCGTATTCATACTTCATTTCAAACTATGTAAACGAGAATAAAAGAACTCTAGTGAAGTTAACTCCTTTAGACCAGTTTAATTATGAACTACAGTACAACTATATCCACTACAAAATGCAATTGAATAAACGACATAATTACAATTTGAACTGTTATCTAATAGAAACGGAAGTGGATCTACCTACTCAATCCTCATTTATTCCAATAGCCAAAGGAACTTTGAGCCGTTATTTGGAAAGTGCTTAGCTTAATCTCCTAAAGAACCAGCATCTGATTCTTCTGGTTTTGCTTCTACTGCCTCAATTTGAGCACCTTCTGGTGGAGCTTGTTGTTGAATTTGAGGAGTACTTGGAGCAGCTGGAGTTGCTGTCTCTTCAATTCTTTCAAGAAATGCATTCTCAGTATCTACGTCAGTAGTATAAACCATTCTGCTTCCTAGAGACAAAACAATTAAACCAATTGCCAATGTCCATGTAGCTTTCTCTACAAAATCGTTTGTTTTCTTAACACCAGCAATTTGATTGGCTGCTGAGAAATTTGCTGCTACCCCTCCCCCTTTTGGGTTTTGGATTAATACAATTAGTATTAGAAGAACTGCAAAAATGATTGCTAAAATGATTAATAAGTTGAACATATTATTTTATTGAATGCTTTGTTTCTCTTTAAGTTCCGTAATTCGGGCGGCAAAATACGCTGATTTTGAAGGATTTTGCAAACTTAATTTGTTATAACCTTCAATTGCTTTTTCATAGTAGCCTTGCCTCTCATATATTTTTAATAAAGTTTCGCTAACCACACTCATAGTGTCGGTTTCGCTCTGCTGAGCTTTATTTTGAGCATTGTAAAACTCTCTACTTTGAATTGGTTTACTACGTTTGGTAGCTAAAAACTGATCCAGTAAATTTTGAACGTTCGACGGTGATTTTGCAGATTCTTTCGGTTTTTTAGTCTTTTGTGGCTCGTCATCCATGTGATTTAACCAAAACATAAAATCCTTTTCTCCTGTTTCCTCAGCCTCCTCTTTCTCTTCAATAATTTTGTTGAGTTCTACTTCTGGATTGTAGACAACCGTATCAAAAGGAATCGGATCATGATCAGGTTCTGGAACAATTGGTTCTGCCTTTAGTTCCTTCGTTGGGTCGTATGTTACTACCTTATCAAAATCAATCTTCGGTTTAGTTTCTTCACTCTTCTCAATAGTCTCTTGAATTATTTCAGGGACTTCTTCTTTAAACGGTTTTAGAGGCTCTGAAATTTCTTTCTCAGACACTACTTCTTTTTCTGGAATAATTTCAATCGGTTCAGATGTTGAATCCAGCTCTATTTTAAGATCCTCTTCAATTGCTGGTTCTTCTTGAACTGCCTCCATCTCTTCTTCAATAGGAACAACTGTATCTTCTAAACTATCCTCAACTGGATTGGCATCTACCTCTTGAAGGTGATCCTCCACCAAAACATCGCTTTCCTTTGCTGCGAGAACAGGTTCATGGATAAAATTAAACAACACCTCTCTATTTCCAGCATAAGCAGCTGCTAACCGAAGATGCTTATTCTTTAAAAATGAATCTTCGTTAAAATATGCTTTTGATAACAAGATGCGATACGCACTGCACCAAGGTTCTCTCTCAATTTGAAGTTCAAGCCATTCTGCTTCGGCCTTTCCTAATTGAGAAGGATTTTTTGCTAAGTCCGCTATGTTAAAATTTGAACTTACCAATTAATCGCAGCTTTATTAAATACTTGTTGAACCAACATATCTGTGATTTCATCAATCAACTGATCTTCTACTGAATTGAAATTTTCAGCAGCGTCAAAATCTTGAAAATTGTTGAACGATTGCTCAAAATCACTTTTAGGGTTTTTTTCCGATTCGAGTTTCACATTTATAGTAATCGTCAATCGATTCAATTGAGCATTGTCTGTACTCTGAGCGGATACTGGTGCAATAACAAAATTGGTTATATCTCCAGTAAATTTAAAATCTCCTTCTGTTTCAACGATGCTTAAATTGGTTTCTGAAATAAACTTTTGTTTTAGTTTTTCAGTAAACGTTTGACTAAGTAAGGGTGAATTAATGGATGCTAAATTTTCAAAAAAGCCTACTGAAAACGTTTCTACTTCTGGAGGGATTGAGGTTCCAGAGAACGAATAAATACCACATGAATGCTGCATGAAAAGCAGCAACAGAATTATGCTATATTTACTTATCGATTTCATACTGCTTAATCTTTCTATAGAGCGTTCGTTCAGAAATTCCTAATTCCTGAGCAGCTTTCTTTCTTCGATTATTATTCTTCAATAACGCTTTTCGAATTAATTCCTCTTCCTTGGCTTCAAGCGAAAGTACCTCATTTTCACTTACCGAGTCTTTAGATTCAATAATTAAATGATCATGGTTTTCATGGCTACCTTCACTCAAAGGAGTTGAGACACTAACTTCAGGTTCTCGAGAAGGGAAATCATCGTTTAAAACTCGTGTAATTGCAGACTTATTATTCTCCACATATTCGGGGTCTACTTGATTGTTTTGAATCATCCCAAAAACTACTTTCTTGAGTTCAGATACATCATTCTTTAAATCAATAAGTACCTTGTAAAAGATATCCCTTTCTGTAACATCTGATTGGCTAGTTGAATGCTTGTATATAGCAGGTAAGTTACTTTCAGCCTTTTCAGGGAGATACTTTCTAATTATGGTTGCATCTATCACATTTCCTGGCTCCAACACCGAAATTTGCTCTGCAATATTTTTAAGTTGACGGATATTTCCTGGCCAACGGTAATTCATTAAGATTTGTTCACCATCAGGAGTTAATTCCAAAGGCTCTTTTCTATATTTTTCTGATGCATCAAATGCAAATTTCTGAAACAATAGAGCAACATCTCCAGGACGATCACGTAACGGTGGAACGGGAATTGGTAAGGTAGAAAGACGATAGTATAAGTCTTCTCTAAATTTACCTTTCTCAACCTGGTGAATTAAATCTTTATTGGTAGCAGTAATTATACGTACATCTGTTTTTTGAACTTTAGAGCTTCCTACACGTATAAACTCCCCATTTTCTAAAACACGAAGCAATCTACTTTGCGTTTCCAATGGTAATTCTCCAACCTCATCTAAAAATATTGTTCCCCCGCTTGCACTTTCAAAATACCCTTTTCTGTTATCAACAGCTCCGGTAAAAGCACCTTTTTCGTGTCCAAAGAGTTCTGAGTTTATTGTTCCTTCAGGCAGTGCACCACAATTTATTGCTATAAATGTCCCATGTTTTCTAGGACTTAATTGATGAATAATTTTAGAAAATGATTCTTTCCCCGCTCCACTCTCACCTTGTATGTAAACCGTAAGCTCAGTTGGAGCTACTCGCATGGCAGTTTCCAAGGCATAGTTTAGCTTGGAAGAATTTCCTATAATTTCAAAACGTTGTTTTACTTGTTGTAAATCCATTTTCTATCTGCAAAAATGGCAGTTATTTTTAAATTTATGGCAGTTATTTGGATTTATTCACCAAATAAATCGCTGAAAGTTTAAAAGAGTGATGAAAGTAAATTGCCTCCATCATTTCTTCTCAATAACTACTTCAAGAAGTAATTCTTAACAGTAATATCGTAAGGCATCATTGCTTGAACAGAATGTTCAGATCCCCACTTTTCTAAATCGGCAAGCGACTTAACATATTTACCAAATACTGAAGCCTCTGATAACTTAGCTAATTGTGCTTCAATACTTGAATTACCATTCATTTTATTAATTAGCATATTGAACGGATCAGTTTCTCTTGGATATTCTTTGATTTTGTATTCTTCCAATTCAGCTTCACCTGCTGCTAACTCAATAGCTTTCTCTAGTCCGCCAAGTTCATCTACCAATCCAACTTCTTTCGCCATTACACCGGTCCAAACTCTTCCTTGTGCAATTTCATTCACTTCATCTTTGGTCATATTTCTTCCATCACTTACACGTGTTAAGAAGGTATCGTAAATGCGATCGATTATCTGTTCTATGTATGCTCTCTCATCAGCAGTCATATCTCTATCAATACGACCAATATCTGAATGTGCACCAGTACCCACATACTCGAAATTCATTCCTAGCTTATCATTCAACAGTTTTTGTGCATTTGGAATAAGCCCAAATACCCCAATCGAACCCGTAATGGTTGTTGGTTCTGCAACAATTTTACTTGCAGGAGTAGCGATGTAGTATCCACCACTTGCTGCAACATCACCCATACTCACAATTAAAGGTTTGGTTTCTGCAAGAAGTTTTGCTTCTCTCCAAATGATATCTGATGCAAGTGAGCTACCACCTCTACTGTTAATTCTAAATACAACTGCCTTCACTCTATCGTCTTCTCTTACTTTCTTAAGCGTAGCCACAACATCCTCAGCTGCGATTTGAGTTCCATCTCCCTTTCCTCCAACTATTTCACCATTGGAATACACAATAGCAATTCTTTCTTTTCCTGCACCTCTTTTACCCAACGTTTTAGAGTATTTCAATTCCGAAACAAGTGGAACCTTTTCAGTAGTTTCGATTCCCATACGTCTTTTCATTGCAGAATAGAATTCATCTTTATATACTGCTGCATCGATGTACTTGTTTTCTATGAACTGTGCAACACCTTTGATTTCAAGTTTATCTGCATCTTCTTTCAATTTTTCAACGGAGATACCACGTGTTTCTGATATTTTTTCAAGCGTTTGATCAAACACAGAATTAATATACACCTGTATCTGCTCCTTGTTTTCTGGGCTTAAGTTATTTCGTGTAAAAGGTTCAACAGCACCTTTGAATTTTCCTGCTCGAACTACCTGCATTTCTACTCCCAATTTCTCTAGCGAATTTGCAAAGAATGCAACTTCAGCAACCATTCCAGTAAATGCCATTTCTCCTTCAGGATTTACAAAAACACTATCCGCAACGCTGGCTAAATAATATGTTTGATAATAATAGTAGTCCGCATAGGCATAAACAAACTTACCCGTCTCCTTAAACTCCTCCAGTTTATTTCTGATTTCTGAAAGCTTAGCATAACCTGCAGATAGCGTTGTAAGGTCAAGAATGATACCTTTTATGTTCTCATCCGTTTTTGCTTTTTCAATGCTATGTAGGATATCGTTTAGTCCAACTGGAATTTGAGTATTGGGATCTAAAGCAGCTAATGCAGCAAATGGATCACTTGTTTGAACCTTATCCATAATCGGATAATTCAACTTCATGTTAAGAACTGAACCTGATGGGATCTCCACTTTTGGTTTAGCAGAAGATGCTATACCAACTGCAATTACCATGAAAAATCCAATTATTAATGCTGCCGCTAGAATGTACCCTAAGGCTGATGCAAATACTACTTTAAAAAAACGCATATACTGTTACTTTTTGTTGTTAATAAACTATAATCTTGGAAGTATACACCTCCTCAATAGTTTTTATAACAACGAAGTAAACACCATTGCTTTGGCCACCGAATGGAATATCGGTAAAGGATAATGATATATCGTTTAATAGAATTCTTTGCCCTTGCGTATTCCAAACTTCAACACTTTTTGCATGTGCTGGAATGTTTTTAAGGACGATGGTCTTGTTACTTTGATTATAGAATGAACGCAACTTGTTTAGCTCTGATTGCTTAATACTTGAAGTCATTAAAAACTGCAATGGAATTCGGAATGTCTCTCCAATTTGAGATTGCAAGTCAATTACCAATGTATCTTTATGGCTTCCGGTGCTTGTTTTATCAAAATCGAGCAACACCTCAATCACTTCGCCAGCATCCGCATCAGCACTATGGGAGTTAATTGAAACTGCAGTTCCATTGGTTAATGAAACGCTCGTAATTTGACCAATATCAAAGTTGCCTGTATTTACCAGATATACTGCTCGTTGTTTCTGATAAGGCACTGAACCAAAATTTTTAACGGAGTCAGCAGGTTCCGCCGATTTGATGATTGGTTTGGTATCTGTACTTCCAATCTTATTCATTCGTTCAATGAATTCTGGATGATCTACAAATGGATTTCTATTTTTCTGATAAGAAAATATTTTATTGTTTCGGATTATCTCAAACGCTGAAGGAACATATGTAGAATGCCATTGCTTCAATAGGTCTTCTTGACTATCAATAAAGTTTTCGTAATCCTGATAGCGAATAGCAAAGTACAACATTGCTCGAGCTGTTGCCCCTTTTTGTTCGTTTCGTGGCTCGAACTTTCCACCTCCGAGTTTGCTTCCTCCTTCTGACCATGAGGCACTGCTAACTACTCCAAAAGGATAGCTTCCTCTTCTGCTATTTGCATTCACATCCGTTGGAAACAAATGATGGATATCCGCTCGTTCAGGTTCATTGGAATTGAACTTGCTCTGTGGCCATGTATGCTCGCAATTAAAACTGTTAGAGTTTGCTCCAGCACGCGTATTAAAAGTTGCTTGTCTTCCTGTATAAACACAGGTAATCTTCCCTCCTACATTGTCGATATCTCCATACATCTTATCTCTAGCTCCTGAATATCCAAGATTGGTATATCCTGCTGAAATAATGGATTTGAGTTCATTTTTTAAATCTTGGTAGCTTTTATTAAACGTGGCAGAATAATACGTGTCTGCATACTTTCCATTTCCAACTAAATCAATTCGATATTCCGATCCATCGCTCAAAACCACAATTAATTCTGAATTGTAAATAACGTTGTGTCTTGGTTTGAAAGTTACCCGAATTTTTTGTGAAGAGTTGTTATTGATTGTTGTACTTCCTATCGTGTATGTAAAATCGGTATTGTAGATTTTAATTTTAGTAACTGTTAAATCTGAACCAGAATTGTTGGTTACATCAACACCCATTTCCTTATCAGAGGTAGTAAAAACATCTCCAAAACTTAGTTTTTCAGAAGATAAGCTTACTTGTGCTTGTAGAAATCCTCCAATAAAAAGTAGTATAACTGTTAGTATTCGCATTGATGCAAAAATATCACTAATTGTAAAGTATAAAGTTTAATCCGTGTAAAATAAATCCAATAGTACATTTGCCGCAATGCAAGTAAGCGTTATCATCTCTTATTACAAAAATCTACCGGCACTGGAATTGCTCCTTTTAGGCTTAGGAAAGCAATCTGTTTTGCCTATGGAAGTAATTCTAGCTGAAGACGATAACACACCAGCCACTGCTGCATTTCTTAAAGAATGTGAGGTATTGTGTCCATTTCCAATTGTACATTTATTCCAGGAAGTAAACGATGGTTTTCGAAAAAATGAAATGCTAAACAGAGCTGTTAAAGCGGCAAAGAGCAACCTGGTTGCTTTTTTAGATGGAGATTGTATTCCGCATAAACATTGGTTGAAAAATTGTATCGAGCATACGCAACCTAAACACCCTGTTTTTGGAAGGAGAGTTATGGTGAGCCCTAAGCTTACAACAAAGATGTATGCTTCAAAAAACTTGAAAGATTTAAACTTTTGTTCGTATGTGTTTAGTGGATCAAAGCGAATTAAGTACAGCTTGTATTTGCCTTTTACTCCTATTAAACCAAGAGGTGGAATGTGGGGGTGCAATTGGGCGGTTTATAAAGAAGACTTAGAGGCC
>JABDQY010000100.1 GCA_013042025.1 Bacteroidia bacterium | reverse complement strand
CGATAATCTATTCGATCAAGTTGTAACCAACGATTTTCCATTTTTAGGTGCATGTTCTGGCAATGGACTCTTAGGAAAATACAGTGGCACTTCCATTTCAACTAAATACTCTGAACCTATAGGAAGTGTAACTGTTTCTGTGACAGAAGAAGGTAAAAAAGATGATTTGCTGATAGGACTACCAACACAGTTTCTTGCATTTGTAGGTCATAAAGAAGCTTGTGATACCGTGCCGAAAAATGCAACACTATTAGTTACTTCTGCCGCATGTCCTGTTCAAATGTTTCGAATTAAGAATAACATCTATGCAACGCAATTCCATCCCGAAGCAGACGTTGAAGAATTTGTTCTAAGAATTAAAACCTACAAAGATCACGGCTATTTTCAACCTGAAGAAGCAGATGAATTAATATCAGCAATAACTGGAATAGAAACTCCGTCTTCAGGAGAGGTTCTAAGCCGATTTGTTAGCAAGTACCAACACATATTACATGATTCATAATCAAAATATTAACTATAGATTATATGACTAAATTAAGTACAGAAGAGATCCAAAACAGAATGAAAGAAATTGATAACTCTTGGGTTCTTAAGGGTAAATTCATTCATAGAGAAATAATATTTAAAGATTTCATAGAGGCATTTTCATTTATGACATCTATTGCCTTGATTGCTGAGAAATCAAACCATCATCCAAACTGGAAAAATGTATATAACAAAGTTAATATTGCTCTTAACACACACGATTCAGATGGACTCACTATTAAAGACTTCAAACTTGCAAAAGAAATTGACCGAATAGCCGACACCTATTCACAATAAACCTTGCATGCTCTGTCATCGGACTAAATTAGTCACAATTCAACTGAATCACTCACAATATGCCTCAATCTAAATTCATCTATACATTCAATTACGATGTTCATTTTGGTGAATTGTGCAAGCTAGAATCAAGGCAAATTTTTAACGAAGAACAACAGAACAAGCTCTTGTTTTCAGATTTTAAAATAGATCCTTCTATTAGTGCATTTATTAAAACAAGATTAGAAATCATGACAACGGCTGGAAGTTTCACTGAGTTGGTCACTCTAATTACAAATGAAGACATCCGTATGAATGGTTTTAATGTTGAGTATCTCATTTTAGATGGCAATACGCTAGAGCGAGCAGAGCGACGGGAAAAACTAAAAGACATTGGATATTGTATCTATGGATTTCCGGAGTTTAACACTCCAACAATTACATATGCCATTTGTCAATACAAAGATTTTTGGTACTTCGGTACGCTAACAAAACATAACAATGATTGGTACAAGCACAAAGTAAAACCCCATTCATTTAGCAATTCTATTGGTATGAACATTGCAAAAACCCTTGTATCAATAGCTTCAAAAGGAGACAAAAGCAAATCGTTATTAGATGCTTGTTGCGGTGTAGGAACTATTCTGCTTGAAGCTTGCTGCTCAGGTTTTGACATAGAAGGTTGCGACATTAACCCCAAAGCTATAAAGTACACCAAACTAAATCTTGCTCACTACAATTACAATCCAACGGTATATTGTTCAGATGTTAAAGAAATTAACAAAAACTACGATGCTGTAATTGTTGACCTTCCTTATAATCTATACTCGATATCTGAGCAATTGATTTCAGAAAAAATTATTGAAGCTACTTCTAACATAACTGCTCGATTAGTTATTGTTTCAATTGCAGATATTGAATCTACAATTAACCATTCAGGGTTTGAAGTTATTGACTTCTGCACAGTTGTAAAAAAAGGTAAATCAACATTCACAAGAAAGCTATGGATTTGTGAAAAAGCAATTACATCTTAGAATTCCTGAATCTATGAACACCAAGTCGAGAATAACTTCTATCATACAAACAAATAATCTTGAAACTAAGGTTACAGGAATTCCTACTTTTAGATTAACTGAGCTCGACCTTCCCAATGATTTAGAATTTCCATTGCCTACTAATGTGAGATTGGGTCACTTGACAGAAAAAGTTGTTTCACATCTGATTAGATCATCTTCTAACTTTGATATACTCTGTGAAAACCTACAAATTCAAGACGGTAAAACAACCTTGGGTGAGATTGACTTTATAATTGAAAACACAATCACTAACCAAGTTATGCATATGGAGTTGGCATATAAGTTCTATCTATATGATCCCAGTATCTCTAGCGAAGTATTGAATAATTGGATTGGTCCAAACAGGAATGACTCCTTGTTTAAAAAACTAGAAAAACTAAAACGTAAGCAATTCCCTCTGCTCTATCACCGATGTACCAAACCATACTTTAACCCTCTGAATTATGATACGGTTTCTCAAGTTCTCTGCCTATTAACCTCCTTGTATATTCCATACCAATTTAAAGCTCGTTTAGGTGTAGAATACGAAAGAGCTATAAAAGGTTACTATATTAATTATGAGACGTTTATAAACCTAAAATCATCCACTAACACCTTTTATTTACCCCCGCGAAAGAACTGGGGAATGGAAGCTTCTGAAAACAAAACTTGGTTGAATCTTGGTAGTATTAGAGAGGAAATCTTTACAAGTATCAAAGAGCAACAATCTCCTTTGTGTTGGATGAAGCAAGACTCTTCGTATACTGAGTTTTTTATAACTTGGTGGTAGTTTCTTTGTACGCTCCATTCGCCACGGCGAATTGAAAACCAACGTAATTCAAAAGGTCATCATTTCGGAATTTAAGTCCTAAACTTGGGGTAAAATTCAAAATTAACTGTAGGTAATTACTAGTCTTTTTTCTTCCCTATTCTAGGTCGAGTAGCATAAAGCACAATTGCAAAGCCACCGATGAGAAGTATAAAAAAGAAAAGCATAACTAAACCAGTCCAAAAATCTATTCCTTCAAACATATTCATTCTATTTATGGTCAAAGGTTGTTCAGAATCACCTTTATTTCTGTGACTTTGGTTACCTGAAGTAGAGATTTATTAACTCGATAAAACTGAATTCATCAGATTAAGATTATAATCATTAATCTTCTGATGTGTAGGCATCCAACCCAATAAAAATCAAATG
>JABDQY010000099.1 GCA_013042025.1 Bacteroidia bacterium | reverse complement strand
TCTCTTTAATTATTCGTTTAATCCAAACTGGGAATACTACAAAGCCTAGAATGAGGTAAGGATAGTAACTGATTAATCGCCATAGAACAGAAGTGGTATTAGCTAATTGTATGTTTGAAAAGTATTCACCCAAAAATGCTGGGAATAATAATTCTGCCATTCCGCTTGCACCTGGTGTAACAGGAATTAATAGAGCCCCCCACATTATAAGCTGCCTGGATAGAATGTCAAGAAATGAGCTATTATATCCCAAAGCTAGAATGAGAAAGTTTACAAGTAGAAATCTGGAAATCCAGGAAAAAGCTGTTGCTCCAAACGCCTTAAACCAGTAGTGTTTTTTCTTCTTTTTATATTCTTCTGCAGCAATTATTATTTCATCACCCCATTCATAAGCTTTGTCTTTCCATCTTTTTAAAAAGGGGAGTTTAAAGAATGATATCAGGGCTCGTTTAATAAATGTTGGTCGAATGAATATTCCAATGTAAACCAACATGGCCCAAATAAATAGTATCACATAGGCAAACAGAAAGTATGTTTTAACCAAATTCTTACTAAAAGGCCCTATAGTTTCAGGAATTTGTGAATCAAGTCCAGTTAGAACTAGAATAAGAGGAACAGCTAAAATATAGAATAAAACATCAAGATACGATGTTGCTAAAACTATTGCAGTAGATTTTCCAGTATCCAATTTCTTTTCTTGTGCTAAAAGAACAAAGGCTGCTGCGGTACCACCAACAATGCCTGGAGAAATTGCAGAAGAAAACTCCCAAAGTAAAACCAGTTGAAAGCATTCAGTCCAGGACAGCACTTTATCACTAAGAATACGCAAGCGAAAGACATACCCTAAATAACGAAATATAAGCATTGTGAATGCCAATATCAACCAAAAAATCATAGTCTGTCCCCACTGAATATTATTGTAAGCAGCAGGATCAAAATCTTTAGAAAAAAAATAGAAAGCAACCGCTAAACCAATAGCGATTGGAAGCAAAAGACGTTTGCCTTCAAAGTATTTTTGAAGTTGCTTTAATGCACTCAAGATAATGCATTTACTTTTTGCCCTTGTGCTAAGCTGTATTTCCTTTCTCCATTGATTGTAATTAACATTTCAATTGATCCAATATTCAATTGGTCATATAATCGAATGGCTTGCTCCATAAAACGCTTTTTCTTAACCTCATTTGTTGTGTTTTTTTCAATTCTGACAACATATGCATCAACAAGATCAGTGAACACAGAACCTGACGGCCAAACCTGAGTTCCTCTATTGGTTATGGTTGTTACCTCCATATCAGAATCTAAATGAGCTTGTACAATTTCTGCAATTTCAGCTGGTTGTTGTTCTGAAGCTATAAATAAATCGACTCCTACAGTTTCGATTTCGTCGTTGCTTGAGATCATCATTCTGTTCTGAGCTAATGATGTTGGTTTATGATATTTTTCAGCGTCTGTATCTATAATTTTACTTAGGTCTAAGTTGTTTATTATTTCTTGTGCGAATTCTTTTGTTCCAATTGCACTAGATCGATCAGCTCCAAAATCTCCAGTATGGAAACCTAGGTCAATAGTCTTAATTAATGCATCTCGAATTGCTCCTCCAAATTCTTCTAATCCCATCTGATTTAACATAATTGTACCACTTAACAACAATGAAGTTGGATTAGCAAGATTTTTACCTGCAATATCAGGAGCAGTGCCATGCACAGCCTCAAATATTTTTATGTGATCTCCAAGATTTGCCGAGGGTGCAAACCCTAATCCTCCGACCAAACCTGCACAAAGGTCGGAAACAATATCACCTTGTAAATTGGTTAGAACCACACATTCAAATTGTTGAGGAGCATAGACCAGTTTCATACAAAGTGCATCTACTATTACGTCGTCTGCAATAAGCTGAGGATATTCTTTTGCTATACGATAGAATGTATCTAAAAACATACCATCAGTTAGTTTCATTATGTTAGCCTTGTGTCCACAAGTTACCTTCTTATAACCCTCTTTAAGTGCTGTTTCAAAAGCAGACCGAATAACTTGCTCAGAACCAGGCCTAGAGATTATTCTTCTACTTACCGCAACATCTTTAGTCATATAATGCTCAATCCCACCATATGTATCTTCTATATTTTCACGTACGATAGTTATATCAATTGGGATACCTGCTTTACTGAATACAGTATCTACACCTTTTATAGACTTAAATTTACGGATGTTAGAATGTGTGTTCCAAGTTTTTCTAGCAGTAACATTAATACTCTTAACGCCTCCTCCTTTTGGAGTTTCCATTGGTCCTTTAAACAGAATACCAGTTTGTTCTACGCTTATTTTAGCATCATCTGTCATTCCTGTGGTAAAGCCTTTGTCATAAACACCTTTACCCATGTCAACAAATTCGTATTCTAAAGGTGTTTTAGCAGCATCAAAAATGCTTAAAACTGCGTCCATTATTTCCGGACCGATTCCATCTCCTTTTGCTACTGATATTTTAACTTTACTCATTTAATTTTCAAATATGGGTGGCAAAGGTAATAAACTATGTCTCAATTTATTGATTTGGGCACACTTTTTGCGGCAATTATTTCGACTGTAAACTCGCATTATTATTAGTCTTTTAACAATAAAATACTAGTTTTGCAGGTTCCAAGTCTAAAAGGGATTATAAATAGTAAATGAGACAACTTAAAATTTCAAAACAGTTTACCAATAGGGAAAACAAGTCTTTAGATAAATACCTCAACGAGATTTCAAAAGTATCAATGATTGATGCACAGGAAGAAGTTGAATTAGCACAACGAATTAGAGAAGGTGATCAAGCAGCATTGGAGAAATTGGTAAATGCCAATTTAAGATTTGTTGTATCGGTTTCAAAACAGTATCAAAATCAAGGTCTAACTCTTGGAGATTTAATTAATGAAGGAAACTTAGGGCTAATTAAAGCTGCTAAACGTTTTGATGAAACAAGAGGTTTTAAATTTATCTCTTATGCCGTATGGTGGATCCGTCAAAGCATTCTTCAGGCTTTAGCTGATCAAAGTAGAATTGTTCGTTTGCCTTTGAATAAAGTTGGTTCGATAGGGAGAATTAGTGCAGCGGCGGCAAGACTTGAACAATTACAAGAACGTGAGCCAACTGCTGAAGAAATTGCTAAGGAACTCGAAATAAACGTTACCGAAGTGGAGAATGCGTTTAAATCAAGCGGTCGTCACTTATCTATCGATGCTCCTCTTATTGAAGGTGAAGATAATAGTCTTTTAGGAGTATTGGACAATAACGATGAACCTAACCCAGACCAACCATTAATGGATGAGTCTTTAAGAAAAGAGATTAATCGTGTTATATCAACACTGTCTGAAAAGGAAAGAGATGTGTTGAAATATTACTACGGACTAGACGGAGGTCCTGCTCATACATTAGAAGATATTTCAGACAAAGTAGGATTAACACGTGAACGTGTTCGTCAAATTAAGGAAAAAGCACTTAGAAGACTTCGTAAGTCTAGCAAGAGCAAAATATTGAAATCGTATTTGGGGTAAGCCCATTTTTAAGATAAATACAAGGCTACTGAGAGGTAGCCTTTTTTATTTTCTCAAAAATCACGTAACTAATTCCGTACATCAAGAAGTAATATAAGTAGTCTTCAAGAGGAATTGTTAGAAACCGAACATTTAGGTTTTCAGCGTTGTTATACCACACTATCGGTTCTGGAGTGATGTATCCAGTAAGAATACCATTAACAATTGTGAAAGGCACTAAAATTATTAAATAACTTAAATAATAAATACCACGATTCGGAGGATTTATTTTAATCATTATCAAAATAAAGGCAATTACTAGACTAGAAATAGTTGTAGTGTAAATATTTCCAAACCCAATTATTAGATAAATAATTGCTACAATAAGTATGAAATAGTCAATTTGGGTAATAAATGGATCAAAAATGCTTTTTACCTTTAGAATTACTAATTGATCATACAAAAACATAAATGCATAGGGTATGCATATGAAAAAGAGCCATTCTTCGAGTGGTAAATGAAGAAATGAAATACCCACTAAATAATCTTCATTAAAGCCCCATACTCCGTTGATGGTAAATAGGATATCCCAAGAAAGAATAAATGCATTCATAATAAGAATTGAAATAAGTGCAGGTTTCCACCGCTTATAGAAATGTCCTATTTTGTTAAAAGAAAGAATAAAAGGAAAGAATATTGCTCCTAGGTTAACCCAAAGATATAGAGCATTCATCACTTAGCTTCTTTAATGAATTTTGGAGGGACAACAAGCATTCCAAAACATTCACCATCTTCTGGACCTAGATGCTTATGATGCACCTTATGGGCTTTTCTGATTGCTTTCAGATATCGATTATTTGTACGCTTAAATAGCTTAAATCGCTGATGAATAAAGATGTCATGAACGAAGAAATAGGCAATTCCATATAAGGCAATTCCAACACCTACAAAAAAGAGTGGAAACCATCCTTCAATTGCACTTCCAATAATGAAAGATGAAGCACTTGGAATGGCAAAAATTAAAAAAAAGAAATCGTTCTTTTCAAAAAATCCCGGTTCTTGTTGATGATGATCTTTGTGTAGATTCCATAACAAACCATGCATAATGTACTTATGAGCGAACCATGCAACGAATTCCATTGCTAAAAAAGTTCCAAGCGTTATAGCAAAATATACTAACATTATAAAAAGTATGGACCCATAGCCAATCTAGCCTTTGAAGTAAATAGTAGCCTAAATTTAGTTGTATTTGGTACTCTCATTCTTTTGGTGAACAGCTCTTCAAATGTAGCATTTTCTAATTTTTTGAAAAGCTTGAAATAATATCGATAGGCAGTATACACTCCATATTTAGAATTGGATGGCAACTTGTTTATTGCAACTAATGCATTTTTGAAATCTGTTGCAATGTCAGCTTCAATTTCCAATTTTAATTCTGGAGACCATGTGCTTACATTCATTCCAGGGAAATATATTCTACCTAAATTATCTTTATCTGCCTTTAAGTCACGAAGAAAGTTTACTTTTTGAAATGCTGAACCTAAACTCATAGCACCGGCTTTTAAACTTTCAAACTTTGCGTTATCGCCATTACAGAAAACTCTTAAGCACATAAGTCCTACAACCTGAGCACTTCCTAATATATACTTTTCGAATGTGGCTTGGTCATATGTTTGATCTTCCAAATCCATCTCCATACTATCAAAAAATGCATCTATAAGCCATTGATCAATTTTGTAGTGATTAACCGCATGTTGGAAACTGTTAAGAATTGGATTTAAACTAATTTTTCGCTCAATTGAATCTTGGGTTTGGTCTCTAAAATCTTTTATAAGCATGGCTTTGTCAAATCCATGAAAGGAATCAACTATTTCATCAGCAAATCGCACAAAACCATATATAGCATAAATGGGTTCGCGAACTGATTGATGGAGCATACGTATACCTAACGAAAAAGAAGTACTATAGGAATTTGTGACCATTTTACTGGTTCTGATGGAGACCTTGTCAAATAATGCTTTCATAAATTTGTTCTTTTTTTATTAAATCCGCTACCACTTTTCCTGATATGATGCTTGGAGGCACTCCAGGACCTGGAACTGTTAGTTGACCCGTATAGTATAGATTGTTTAATTTGGTGTTTTTGCATTTTGGTTTTAGAATAGCCGTTTGTTTGAGCGTATTTGCAAGCCCATAAGCATTTCCTTTAAAGCTATTGTATTCTGAAACAAAATCAGAATGAGCAAAGCTTTCATAGACCTCAATATGAGGACGAATATCAACACCTATGTGTTTTTGAAGTCTATCACATATCATATTGAAATATCGCTTTTTAGTTGGTTCATTGTCTTTTAACTCAGTTGAGACTGGAATTAAAAAAAACAAGTTTTCTTTACCTTTTGGTGCAATAGATGTGTCTGTTTTCGAAGGATTACAAACATAGAATAACGGTCGCTCTGGCCACTGATGGGTATCATAAATCTCCGTTGCATGTATATCAAAGCTTTCATCAAAAAAGAGATTGTGATGTTTTATTCCCTCTATTTTTTTGTTTAATCCTACGTAATATAACAAGCTTGAAGGAGCCATGGTTCGTTTTTCCCAATATTGGGGTGTATAATTACGAAATTTTGCTGGTAAAAGTTGCTGCTCAGTATGATGGTAATCTGCCCCGCTAACTACAACGTCTGAACCGAAAAAGCTGTTATTAGATTTAATACCTAAGCAAGTTTTCCCTTCAACAACTATTTCGGTTACCGCCGCGTTGGTATGAAAAACCACTCCTAGCTCTTTGGCTAGCGATACCATTCCTTCAATTATTTTATTCATTCCACCCATTGGATACCATGTGCCTAAAGCCATATCTGCGTAGTTCATGAGGCTATATAATGACGGGGTGTTTTGAGGTTTTGCACCCAAAAACAGTACAGGAAACTCCAAAAGTTCAATTAGTTTAGGATGATTGAAGTATTGTCTTATGTGTTTACTTATGGGTTTAAATAAATCTAAGGACAACCCTTTTCTTGCAATATCAAGAGACATAAATTCTGTGAAGGATAAAGATGGTTTTGTAACAAAATCACCCATCCCTACCTCATACTTTACTTTGGCCTCCTTCAAAAAAGCTTCGAGCTTGCTGGCGGATCCTTTTTCATATTTTTCGAAGTACACCTTAAGTTCTTCCATGTTCGCAGGAATATCATCTTGATTATCCGGCCAAAAAACACGATAGCTTGGGTTTAAACGGTGCAATTGATAGTAGTCGGAGACTTTCTTACCAAAATCAGCAAAGAATTTTTCAAATACATCTGGCATCCAATACCAACTCGGTCCCATGTCAAATGTAAATCCATCTAATTTCTTTATTTGAGCTCTTCCACCTAGTTGTTTATTTTTTTCAAATACATGAACCTCATGGTCTTGCTGTGCTAAATAGCAAGCATTCGAGAGAGATGAGAATCCAGATCCGATTATTGAAACCTTCATTTTTGTTTAACAAATATAGTCAAAAGTTAAACAAAACAAAGCTATAATAGTTTTCTCAAGTCCTTTAAACCACTAAGCAAGCGAAGATTATTATGTTTTGTTTCAGGAATTTGATCTATGCCAACACCAGACAGATAAACTTTTTGAGAATGAAATAACTCACTCACATCAATCAGGTAGTTATTGATAGTATCGTTTGTTCTGCTTGTGATAAACTGAATTACGATATGCGTGGAAGATGCATTTTTAACACTCTCAAGAACTCCTTTGATTGGCACGCTAGGTCCAAGATATAAGCACTCTCTTCCAGATTTTTTTATAAGATAATAACCATAAAGCATTCCAATTTCATGGTTTTCTCCTTCAGGCAAAAACAACAAATATCTTTCATCTGATCTAGGCTGAGGTAAAGCGTCAATTGCACTAAACAATTTTTGTCGAATCATTTGACTTGTAAAATGTTCTTGTGCAGGTTGAAGCTTACTTACCGTCCATAGCATACCAATTTTTACTAGAAGTGGATAAAGGATATCTTCAATTGTTTTTTCAATACCAATTAAGCTAACCGATTTAGAATAGAGCTCTTCGAAAAGTGAAATGTCGCATTTTAGAGTTGAAATTAGGAAATCATTAATGAGTATTTCATTTGAAGTTTCACTATTTGTTGTTGCTATAAATTCAATTTCATCGCACAGCTCTTCGTCAGTTAAAGAAGTTGCTTTGCCTATTTTCATTCCGCTTTTTAACACCGAAACAATGTTTAGCAGTTTTTTTAGATCTGAAGAATCATAAGTCCTAATGTTAGTCGGTGTCCTTAAAGGATCAAAAAGTTCATATCGCTTCTCCCATATTCTTATGGTATGAGCTTTTATACCACTTAAGTTTTCTAAATCTCGTATGCTTAGTCTTTGTGTCAACGGTTGAAAGTCTATTGATCTACCATTTATAATGGCTAAAGATGCAAAATTGTTTGATTTTGGGCAAAAAAAAAGGCTAATTATTAGCCTTTTTTAAATTGTGTGCCGATTAAAGAACTATTCAGATAGTAAAAATCGATATGCAAATCGCTTGTCACCTTTTTTTGAATTCTTCTTTTTTCCTTTATTCTTAAAGTTTAATTCTCCCTCTTTTTGAGCATTTGCTTTTGCGGCTTCGTAGATTGGTTCTAACTCCGCTTTAATTGTCTCTAATTCTTGCTTATGAGCTTCAATAATGGGATTAAGAAGCTTTCGCATCTCTTCACCGTTAGATTTCATGACTTCTTTTTCTTCTTCCGATAAAGCTTTTCTGTCCATTTTCTTGTGCTGTGGTTTCAACATTCTAGCTGCAGTTATTGCATCTTTTTCATCTTGACTTAATAACAATTCAAATTCTTTTCTTTTTTCAGAAACAACTGGTTTGACATGCTCTTTGTTGTAGGCTTTAATATTTTCTCTACGAGCTTTATTTTCTACTCGTTTAGCTTTTTTAGCTTCTTTAAGTAAGGTCTGTTGCTCTTCGCTTAAGATTTCTTTAATCTTAGCTTTTTCCTCTTTTCGAAGTTGCATGATTACATCTTGATTTTCAGCCTTGTTTTTTCTCAGTTCCTTAATTTCGGTCGTTGATTCCAAAATAATGGCACTTATTTCCACTTTTTGATTTTCTGTTAGACTCACTTTTTCATCCAACTTCGTAATCTTTTTTTCTGCAATCTCTTCTACAGATACCTTTTGTGCTAAAACTGCCTGGCAGAATAACAACATCATTAGCGTGATTTTAATTCCTCTCATAATATTCATTTTACCCTTTGACTATATTAACTCAAAGTTGATTCCATTTATTGCTTTGATTTAATGACCTCTTCGATGTAATGGTGGTCTTTTTCGACGTTTGTTGTTTTTCATTTTTGCAATTCGATTTCTTTGACTATCAGTTAAATAGGGCGAAATTGCATTGAACATCTCGTTTCGAGCCGAGTCCATTTCTAAGCGATGATTTTTCCGAATCTGGTTTTGGATTGGCAACATTGAATCTAAAATAGGTTCAATTTTGACCATCTGTTCTTTACTTAGTTTAAACCGTTTCTCTAAAAACTGTTGTTCCAGTTTAGGATTGTCCATCACTTTCCCAATATGCTTCATTCTGTTATGAGCCAATCGTCCTGATATAAAGAAACCGATTACTGAGCCTAACAATAGAGTTAAAATAAGTGTAATAATTGTTTTCTTTTTCATTTTAAAAATAATTTAATAATTCCGTTGAACTGGTCTTGTTTAGCATATCAATACCCAATAAACTATCATAAGATAAATTACCATCTTGAAGGTAGATAAAGCCAAGACAGAAGATGATGCATGCTGCTAGACCTGTTATGATTGATGTTAAACTGGGAAGTCTCAACTGAGTCATCGTTGAAATTTCCTCTAAAATACTTCTGTCAAAATCATCTGAAAAAGTATAATGCATCGTTTGCAGTTGTTTTTCAAGTTTATGTGTATTCATAATTGTATTCTGTTTCTAATATTGTTTTAAGTTTTGCCATTCCTCTTTTTAGTCTTGATAACACTGTACCTTTTGGTAGTTGTAATAAATCTGCAGTTTCTAAGGTACTATAGCCTTTAATCATTCTAAGTACTATTACTGTTCTGTGCTTATTATCCAGTTTTTGAAGGGCACTGTTTACTACATCTTTACTTTCAAAGTCTGAAATGCCATTTTCGGTTGAAACGCTCATAGCATTCTTCAGTTCATAACTTCTATTTTGAAAGTTTTTTCTTCGTTTTAAGAAGTTGAGACAAAGGTTTATAGTCATTCTTGTTAAATAGGTGTTCAAACTAGCTTCTTTTCTATATTTTTTCAAAGTGTTAAAAAACCGTATAAATACTTGGTGACCAACTTCTTTTGCATCTTCAACATCTCCAAGCATGTTCATAGCAGTTGTTGCCACACTTCCTTTATAACGTCTTATAATTTCAGCAAATGCAAATTCATCACCTTCTATGGTAAGGTCAACTAATTCATAATCAGTTTTTTTATCAAAACTTTGCATTTGTTCTTTGCAAATTAGACAATATGATGTTTAGAAAGATTCCCTAGAAGTAAAGTTATTACATCCAACCCATTTCAACTTGGGTTTTTTTTCGTGTATTGCACTTCTTATTTGAAGCACATGAACTTAACAAAAAGCTAGTTCCAAATAGAACGAGAAAGAAGATTGCTTTTTGTTTAAAACTCATATTACAATTATAACGTGTTATCTATTAGTCTATTATGTTTAAAAGTAAATTTAATGTAATTGTTGCAATGCGTTTAAGAACCGATCCGGAATATTTCCTGATGTAGCTTCTTGATAATCTTCGTAGGAACAGGGAATAATTACATTCATATCTGAGTTATTTAAACTTCTTGGATGAGGAATTTCCATCCACCATCTACTTGTACGCTTGCTCTTATGAAAAATAATGTCGGAATGATTGTTGTCGAAATGACATCGGTAATTTGTAAATTCCTCATGGAGTTTAGGGTGGTCATGTTTTCTGTTTGCTAAACCATCTATAAAGTACCACAGAATTAAAGACATCAATTTGGATGTTACATTTCTTAGGTCTAGGCTGGGATTGGTGTCAAAAAGCCCAAAGTTTTTAGAAGCATCGCTTACTCCAGAGTACCACGCAAGTTGACAAGCCATATCTCCATCTATTCCAATGGGGTTGCTAGTTTGATTTCCTGGTGCCTCTGAGTACTTCACTGCATTGACATCAAAGACAATCATGTTAGAGTTACGAATTAATAATTCTGCCTCATCAATATTCTTTTTTAAGGCTCCTAATCGCACATGGCCAAAGCTTAAGTTTTGTATTACGTCAAGAGCTTTTGGAGGAATACAGTGACTTTGAAATGCAATTGCATTGAGATTTATCAGGTGGTTTTCTTCATTTTTAATAATTCTATCCAATAGCTCTCCCTCTAGAATTGGCAGTTTAGAAGAGATGAATGTCAAATCCATATTTTGTTCGTCGCTACTAAAGCTTTGGTAGACGGCTTCGCTCAATGCAACATTTCCTCCAATTAGAATAGTTACAATATCTTGATCATGCAAGTATTTACATACATGCTTTAAAGCGGAAAAGGTATCTTCCTTGGTTTTGCCTAATTTGATATTCCCTAAATCCACTATTCGGTTTTCGATAAATGAATTTGATGATAGGCGGTATAACTCATTTCTAATTTTTTCAGGTGCATTGGCAGTTGGCTCATTATTAGGGTTATAACGTCCTTCTGGAATTCCTATTATTGCAGCCTTTTTACCTTCTAGTGAAGGAAGTTTAGAGACAAATTTTTCGAGCGATGATCCTATTTCATACGGTTTGTAATCTTGGGTTATCTCTAAACTCAGCAAGTATTCTTTAAACATTAGATATATTCGTGTCTCACAAAAATAAACATAGTAACACGTGATTTTTGCCGTAACAGGAGCTAATGGATTTTTAGGTGTACATATTATACATCACTTGTTGTCAAATGGACATCGTGTTATAGCAATCGTTCGTCCAAATGCTTCATTAGATCAATTTTATCTTATTAAAGAAAGCTACAGCTTTAGTAACGATGTATATGATTTATTGTCTTGGGAAAGTTGCGAGCTATTTGATAGCTATGGCCTGTTGCAAATATTTGTAGAAGTTGATTATGTCCTCCATGTTGCAGGGATTATTTCATACGAACAACGAGATTTTGGCAAACTCATCGAAGTAAACAAGAATTATACTGCCAATGTTGCTAACATGGCACTTGAAGCTAGAGTGAAGAAGCTTGTTTATTGTAGTAGTATTTCAGCCCTTTCAAAGGATAGCCAAACTAGTTTAATTGATGAGAATAATGAATGGGATGATAAAAAACCTCACAGTAATTATGGATTATCTAAATACTTAGGGGAGTGTGAAATATGGAGAATTCAAGAAGAGGGATTAAGAACAGCAATTGTTATTCCTGGTATAATTTTGGGATATGGGAACTGGAATCAGGGATCCAATTCGTTATTTAAAAATGCAAATAAGCAATTTAGGTTTTATAGTAAAGGTGTAACTGGGTTTGTGGGTGTTAATGATGTTGCTAAAGCGATGTGTTCTTTATGCGTATCTGAAATAGATGGTGAACGCTATATCTTGGTTAGTGAAAATTTATCATTTGAGTCAATATCGAAAATGATGGCAGAAAGATTTGAGAAGAACCCCCCAAGTATTGAGGTCAAAGGAGGATTATATAGATTCATTTATGCTTTAGTGAGCCTGAAAGAATTTCTTAGAATTCGAGGTTTACTCTCGAGAGAAACTGTGAAAGCGAGTATTTCAGAAAACTATTATTCAAATCAAAAGGCAAGGGAACAACTAAATATTAAGTTTACTTTAATGCAAACCGTAATTAACGATGCTATTTCATGGTATAAAAAAAGCCCACCGAAGTGAGCTTTTCCATTTATTAGTTCTAAAATTATTATTCTTTTGATTCGCTAGAACCTTCACCTTCTGCTCCTTCTGCTCCTTCTTCACCTTCTGCTCCTTCTTCACCTTCTTCCTCTTCATCTGCCTCACTTTGAGCTGCTCTAGTAACAACACAAGATACAATAGAATTAGAATCGGAATCTAATAGATCCAATTTCTCTACTGAAATATCTTTTACTTTAACGCTTTTTCCAATTTCTAGTTCATCAATATTTACTTCAATAAATTCAGGTAAATCAGCAATTAGTCCTGAAACTAAAAGCTTTTTAATCTTAAGTTGAAGCTTACCACCTGCTCTTACCCCAGGGGCAACACCTGTAATTTTAACTGGTACAGTTATGCTGATAGGTTTGTCTGTTGCTACCTCATAAAAATCTGCATGAATAATATCTTCAGATACAGGATGAAATTGTAATTCTTGCACTTTGGCAAGTCTTACATCGTTTTCTACTTCTAGTTTAACCAAATAGGTGTTAGGAGTATAAACAAGATTCTTGAAATCAGCTTGATAAACAGCAAAATGTTGGTTGGTGCCTTTACCATAAACCACACATGGAACTTTTCCTTCTTTTCTTAGTTGTTTAGTGTCAGACTTTCCAAGTCCTTTTCTCACATCACCTTTTAATGCAATTACTTTCATTATTTACTTTTTAAATTCTTTTTTTAAATTAATTCTTTCTGATAAGAATCAGATATATTGAAAAGTGAACTGATAGATCCAAATTCACTTACATTTCGTATTGCGTTTGAGAACAAACTGTCAACACTTAAAACTTTAATTTTCTTGTAGTTACCTGCTTTAAGAGGTATGGTGTCACATAATGCAATTTCTTCCAAAACCGAGTTCTCCAGGTTTTCATATGCATTTCCACTTAATACTGGATGTGTGCAGACAGCCCTTACAGATTTAGCACCTTTCTCTTTAATTAGTGCCGCCGCTTTACACAAGGTATTTGCTGTGTCGCAAATGTCATCGATTAGAACAACATCCTTACCTTCAACATCTCCAATTACGGTCATTGAAGCAATCTCATTAGCTCGTTTACGTGCTTTATCACATATTACCATTTCTGCTCCAAGGTATTTTGCAAATTCACGCACTCTTTTTGTTGCACCAACATCAGGGGCAGCAAGAAGTAAATTATCAAGTTGTAAGTTCTTAATGTACGGAATAAAAACAACTGTGGAATCTAAATGGTCAACAGGAATATCGAAGAAACCTTGAATTTGTGGAGCATGTAAATCCATTGTCATTACCCTATCTGCACCCACTGCTGTCAAAATATTTGCAACCATTTTGGAACTAATTGGAACCCTAGGTTTGTCCTTTCTGTCTTGTCTTGCTAATCCGAAGTATGGCATAACAGCAACAACTTTGTGGGCTGAAGCTCTTTTTGCCGCATCGATTAATTGTAGCAATTCCATTAAGTTATCTGCAGGAGGCATAGTAGATTGAACTATGAACACATCGCAGCCCCTAACTGATTCATCTAAAGAAGGTTGAAATTCACCATCACTAAATTTACTTAATGTAGTAGTTCCTAAATTCTGACCGTAGTTTCTAGATATTTTTTCCGCCAAATATTTTGACGCGGAACCCGAGAAGATTTTTACTTTATTTATAAATGATGGCATAATTGTCTTACTTTCACTGCTCCATAGGCAGTTATCATAAACTTAAGTTGACCGACCAGGGCTCGAACCTGGACTCTTCTGTACCAAAAACAGACGTGTTGCCAGTTACACCATCGGTCAATTTTGGGGTGCAAAAATAATATTCATTTTTTAATTTGCAACATCACTCATGAATTGTATTTGAAAAACTTTCATTTCTTCATGAGTAAATTCACCTTCGAATTCGTCAACGGCCGCATCAATGTCGTTTGTATCCATTGTTTTAAAGAAATCAAAAATTTCATCTTTCCCTTCTTCATCAATTATATCATCAATAAAATAGTTGATATCGACTTGCGTTCCTGAGAAAACAATTGCTTCTAATTCTGCCAACAAATCGTCATAATCCATTTTTTGTCCTTTAGCAATGTCATCTAGTGGAACTTTCTTATCGATATTTTGAATGATATGGATTTTTTTAGCACTCTTATTAACAACAGATTTTAATACTAAGTCATCCGGCCTTTCAATGTTATTCTCATCAACGTATTGAGCTATAAGTTCAATGAAAGGTTTTCCAAACTTTCGAGCCTTGTTTTTACCTACGCCAGAAATGTTTTCCATTTCTTGAATGGTCATAGGGTATTTGAAAGCCATATCTTCTAATGACGGCTCTTGAAATATTACATAAGGAGGCAAACCCATTTCTTTGGCCACCACCTTTTGAAGGTCTTTCAACTTATTAAACAACGTTTGATCATAAACGGCTTCCAACTGAATTTTATCAAAGTCGTCGTCGTTTACAGAATCAAATTCTCTATCTTGAGCAAGTTCAACTTTAGTAGGCTTTTTCAAGTATTCTAGACCTTCTTGGTTAATAGACAATAATCCATATCGCTCGATATTTTTTTCAATTAGGTTGTTTACTTGTGCATAGCGAATCAATGTTTTCCAAAAATTTGCTCCTTTTTCTTTACCTTTTCCAAAGTGTTTGAATTGGTCGTGTTTATAAGCTCTTACCTCTTGTGATGCTGTTCCAGACAATACATCAACAATGTGTTTAATTGCGACCTTTCCATCTGCAAATTGCACTGTTTCCAAAGCCATAACTAATTCATTAGTAACATCGTGCTTCTCTCTTGGATTTCGACAATTATCACACATCTTGTTACAATCTTCTGCAGCAAAGGACTCGCCAAAGTAGTGCAATAAAGATTTCCTTCTGCATTGAGATGATTCAGCGAAGTATGCCATTTCAGAAATTAGTTGCGTTCCAATCTCACGTTCAGCTACGGGCTTGTCCTTTAAGAATTTCTCTAGCTTTTCCGTATCTTTTGGGTTGTAAAATAAAACGCAATCTCCATCTAATCCATCTCTTCCAGATCGCCCAGTTTCCTGATAATATCCTTCAAGAGATTTTGGAACGTCATAATGAATAACGTATCGAACATCTGGCTTGTCTATACCCATTCCAAATGCAATAGTTGCACATATAACATCACAATCTTCCATTAAGAAAGCATCTTGATTACCTGCCCGAGTTTTAGCATCTAAACCGGCATGATAAGGAAGAGCATTAATTCCATTTGCAACTAATATTTCAGATATTTCTTCAGTTTTCTTTCTACTTAAACAATATACAATTCCACTTTTACCTTTACGCTTATTGATGAAGGAGATTAGATCTTTCATCGTTTGTGCCTTACTTCCTTTAGGAAGAACTTCGTAGTAAAGATTTGATCGGTTAAATGAAGATTTATAAACAACGGCTTCTACCATGTTTAAACTCTTTTGAATATCCAATTGAACCTTTGGAGTTGCAGTTGCAGTTAATGCAACCATTGGAACATCATCAATTTCTTTAACAATTTGTTTAATTCTTCTGTATTCTGGTCTAAAATCGTGTCCCCATTCAGATATACAATGGGCCTCGTCTACTGCAACAAAGCTTACTTTAACAGATCTTAAAAACTCGATGGTTTCATCCTTTTTAAGGGTTTCAGGAGCAACATATAACATCTTGGTTTTCCCTGCCGCAACATCTGCCTTAACTTTAGCAGTTTGAGTTTTGGTTAATGATGAATTGAGAAAGTGTGCAATAGAATCACTTTCTCCAAAACCTCGTATAGCATCAACCTGATTTTTCATTAATGCAATTAAGGGTGAAATAATTATTGCCGTGCCATTGCAAATTATTGCAGGTAATTGATAACACAAAGATTTACCAGCACCTGTTGGCATAATTACAAAGCAATCATTTCCGTTCAATATTGTTGATATGACTTCTTCCTGCATTCCTTTGAAGGAGTCAAAGCCAAAAAACTCCTTAAGACTTCTCTTTAAATCAACCGCTTCTGTTGTCATTTTCTATACTTCTCTTCTAATTCGTTAAATAAGCGAGACTAATATACTACTTCTTTCTTTACTTGGTAAAATATTTTTTAATTTGCAGACGAAATTTTGCTAAGTAAAAAGGATATACTCCAAAAAGGGATTGATACGATAGAACTTGAAAGCAGTAACCTGTCTAAACTTGCTGCGAAATTAACAAACAGTTTTGTTGAAATTGTAGAAATAATTCTTAATTCTTCTGGAAGAGTTGTTGTTACCGGAATAGGTAAAAGTGCCATTGTAGGCCAGAAAATGGTAGCAACCTTAAATAGTACTGGAACACCCGCTCTATTTATGCATGCAGCAGACGCTATTCATGGTGATTTAGGAATGATTCAGAAGGACGATGTGGTTTTCTGTATTTCTAAAAGTGGCAATAGTCCTGAGATTAAAGCATTGGTTCCATTAATAAAAAGTGGAGGAAATACCTTAATTGGAATAGTCGGCGATTTGAAATCATTTCTTTCCGAACACAGTGATTATGTTTTAGATACAACGGTTGATAAAGAAGCATGTCCTAATAATTTAGCCCCAACCACCAGTACCACTGCTCAAATGGCAATGGGAGATGCTCTTGCAGTTGCTCTAATAAGTTGCAGGAATTTTGAGGCAAAAGACTTTGCCAAATATCATCCGGGTGGAGCTTTAGGGAAGAAGCTCTATTTAAAATTGTCAGATATTGCAATAAATAATCCTTGCCCGAAGATATCCTATGACGCAAACATTTCAGATTGTATAGTTCAAATCAGTAAAGGAAGAATGGGTATAGTTGTGGTTGAAAAAGCAAAGAAGATTATAGGAGTTATTACTGATGGTGATTTAAGAAGGATGTTAGGAAAACAAAAATCTTGGGATGGATTGTCAGCACAAAGTATTATGACACCAGATCCTAAAACACTAGAAGGGAAGACCTTAGCAATTGATGCAGTTCAGTTTATAAATGAGCATAAGATAAATCATATTGTGATTGCAGATGATAATATGTTAGAAGGTGTCGTTCATATTCAAGATTTAATAAGAGAAGGGTTAGTATGAAGAAACTAAAAGATACGTATGTTTTAATCTTGGCAGGAGGGATTGGAAGTAGGTTTTGGCCCATTAGTCGAGAATCAAAACCAAAACAATTCATTGATATTCTAGGTACAGGAAACACGCTAATTCAAGAAGCATTCATGCGGTATTCTAAGATTGCTCAAAAAGAAAACATCTATGTTATTACCAATGAAAGGTATGTTGATTTGGTTTCGGAGCAGTTACCTCAATTGCCTAATAGTCAAATTTTGGGAGAACCTTATGGGAAAAACACAGCAGCTTGTGTAACATACGCATCATTTAAAATATCCGAGTTATCGAAAGATGGAATTTTAATTGTAGCTCCCAGCGACCACCTTATATTAAATGAATCCAACTTTATAAATCAAATTCATCTTGCTGCAGATTTTGCTAAAAAGAACAATGCACTAATTACTCTTGGAATAAAACCACACAGACCTGACACAGGATTTGGCTATATCCAATACGAGAAGGAAGAAACAAGTCCAGCAATTAATCAAGTAAAGACATTTACAGAAAAACCACCACTTGAAATGGCAAAAAAATTCCTGGAAAGTGGAGATTTTTTATGGAACTCTGGTATGTTTATTTGGAGCATTAATAATATTCTTTCGGCATTACGGAAACATTTGCCCGAAATGAGTTTTGCGTTTGAGGAAGGCAAGGGTGCATACAATACAAGCATTGAAAAAGAACATATTGACAGAATATATAGCCAAATAAATAGCATCTCTATTGATAATGGAGTTTTAGAAAAGGCAAACAATGTATATGTTCTACCTTCTGAATTTGGGTGGAGTGATTTGGGTACTTGGAAAAGTGTAGAAGAACGATTGGAACCAGTTGATAATAACAAAGTACTTAACGCTACTTTCTATGGAATAAATGCTAGTCAAAATCTTGTGGTAACAGAATCTGATAAACTAGTGGTTTTGAAAGATTTGAGCGGATATTTTGTAATTGATTCAAAGGACTCCTTACTCATTTGTAAGAATAATCAAGAGCAAGAAGTAAAGAAAATTGCATCAGACGTTAAGAAAAAGTATAAAGGTAGATTTGGGTAAATTGCTTTGAAATATCTTTTGATCATATGCTTTTCAGTTGCTTATTCGTTTAAACATTCGAATCAGGAGAAAGCACTAAATACAATTTCAAACACTAAAAGTTTACAAGGGTTTTATGACAGATTAGATTCCCTTGAAACAAATAATGATGAAAAAGTATCCATTGTACATATTGGAGATTCACATATCCAAGCGGATTTCTTAACCGGTACTGTCCGAAGAAATTTGCAACAGCGTTTTGGTAATGCCGGAAGAGGTTTTGTTTTTCCTTATAAAATAGCTCGAAGTGGAGGTGCCTTGGATGTTTTATTTAAACATAAAGGAAGCTGGCAGTATTGCAATATCATGAATAACTATAGCTCATGCGATATTGGTGTTGCTGGTTTTACCGTTACACCTCAAAATAATTCATCGTTTTTTATTGATGTAGCTTCCAAGGCAGAAACAAATTCGTCATTTAACAAGATAACTATTTTGGATGTTAATGGGTCCTTTACTCCATCAAAAGCCTTCAGCAATTACAACATATCCTATACGAATGAAAATACCATTTTAAACTTTGATCAATTGCAAGACAGTGTTGAAATTAAACCTTTAACTATAGATAATAACTTTCCTCAATTGCAAGGTTTAGTGCTGGAAAATGGTAAGAGCGGAATTCTTTATCATGCAATAGGTGTAAATGGCTCAAGTACCCTTCAATACTTACGAAGCAATTCTTTTGAAAATCAAATTGCAGATCTAAATGCCAGTTTGGTGATAATTTCATTTGGAACAAATGATTGTTATTTACCAAGCTCGCGATTTTGTGAATTTTGTGTGAAAGAACGATACAAAACACTGATTAAACGATTACGAGCTAAAAATCCGAAAATTTCAATTTTGCTTACTTCACCACCCGATCATTTCTACCATCGTAAGTATCCAAACAAAAACATTCAAAAACTTCGTAATGCGATGCTTCAGTTAGTAGAAGAAGAGAATGTAGCTTTATGGGATTTATATGAAATAATGGGAGGAGAACGTTCAATCCAATCATGGCGTGCAGAGGATCTAGCTAGAGGAGACTTAATCCATTTTACGAAGGAAGGATATTATAAGCAAGGGGAATTACTTTATGATGCATTGATTGAACCGTTCAATAAATAAAGAAGATGTTTAGCCTCGATCAGTTATTCAGTTATTCTGAAAAAGTTCCGTTGCTTTTCAATCAGTATTTGTTTCTATTCCTTTTTACTGCAATGTTTGCAGGGTTTACCCTGGTTCATAAAAATGTTCGTCTTAGAAACTTTTATTTACTGGTATTTAGCCTATTTTTTTATTATAAAAGTAGCGGGTTCTATTTCTTTCTATTACTGTTTAGTACTTTAGTAGATTATGGTTGTGGATTTGGAATTTATCTCGCAAAAAAGAAATGGGAAAAAAAATTCTACCTGATTTTAAGTCTTGCAGCTAACCTAGGATTATTAGCTTTCTTCAAATATTCTTATTTCATAGTTGAAACCATAAATTCAACGTTTGGGTTAGATTTTAAAGCCGTTAATTTTCTTGCAGCTTTTGCAAACGGAACATTTGGAGCAAGCTTCGATATCCATGAAATTTTGCTCCCCGTCGGAATCTCATTTTATACCTTTCAAACATTAAGTTATAGTTTAGATATATACCGAAATAAGATTAAACCTTGCGGAAATATTTTTGATTTCGCCTTTTTTGTATCTTTTTTTCCTCAACTTGTTGCAGGTCCCATCGTTCGGGCTTCAGAATTTCTTCCGCAGATAAAAAGACCATATTACTTAAGTAAGAGCGGATTTGGTATTGCTATTTTCTTAATTATGGCCGGCTTAATTAAGAAAGTTATTATAAGCGACTACATCAGCGTAAATTTTGTAGATCGCGTTTTTGATACCCCTGAAATGTACAGTGGGTTCATGAATTTAATGGCTGTATATGGGTATTCTATTCAAATTTACTGCGACTTTTCTGGGTACTCAGACATGGCAATTGGCCTTGCAGCACTTCTTGGTTTTCGGCTTCCTATTAATTTCAATAGTCCATACAAAGCTCAAAACATTGCTGATTTTTGGAGAAGATGGCATATTTCCCTATCCACATGGCTTAGAGATTATTTATACATTTCCATGGGAGGGAATCGCAAAGGCAAATGGAAAACGTATCGAAATCTTTTTATTACTATGCTACTTGGTGGATTGTGGCACGGAGCAGCCGTAAAGTTTATAATATGGGGTGGATTACATGGATTGGCATTAGCATTACATCGCGTTTGGAAAAAGTATGTTAGGATTAATTATGGTGCAGTTGGGAAGGTTGTAAGCGTAATTATCACATTCCATTTCGTAGCGTTTTGTTGGATGTATTTTAGAGCATCCGACGTGGCTACAGTTAAGGCAATGTTATCTAACATCGCTACTGATTTCAACTTTAGCGGCATTTTCTCAAGAGTATTAGCGTACTGGAAGGTGTTTGCAATAATGCTTGTAGGTTATGTTATTCATATGCTACCAAGTAACCTCAAAAACAGAATTCAATGGTGGTTTACAGAATCTCCAATTTATGTAAAAGTACTAATCTTTATTTTGGTTGTTTTTGTCACTTTCCAAGCGACTTCAGCAGACATTCAACCATTTATATACTTTCAATTTTAGTAGTTTTTTCGAAACCAGACTTTCTGAAAAATGCGGTTCCAAATTACACGTGACAGCGAAACATAATACGGCTGCTTCGGATCCATATATGCCGTGTTAACATCAATTCTATAAAGCAAGTTAGATAGACGCGTCCCTTTATCCACCTTCTTCAAATAATCAGACAACTCTGAAATTAGATTTTCAGGAGTTTCAGAAGTAAATTCATAACGTTCTCCGCTAGATTGAATATCTTTTTCCAATTGATTGACAACATCGATTAAATCCACTTCTTGTATAGATTCAAATTCAATGTCGTTATTTGTTTCTAACATAGATCTAATGGCAAAGGTAGTATTCATTCCTCAGGATGGAAAAAAGAGATGCGAGTGGTGTTTAAAAGACCAATTATATCTTGATTATCATGACAATGAGTGGGGCATAGTATGCCATTCTGATAACCTTTTGTTTGAACATCTAATTCTGGAGACATTTCAAGCAGGACTAAGTTGGTATACGATTCTAAAAAAAAGAGAAAATTTTAGGCTGGCATTTAAAGGTTTTAATCCTCTAAAAATGGCAAAGTTTAACGACAACGATGTTAAACGATTAATGCAGAATAAAGGTATAATTAGAAGCAGGGGGAAGATTGAAGCAGCAATTAACAATGCTAAAATATTCTTAGAACTTCAAAAGGAGTTTGGGTCATTTGACAAGTACATTTGGCAGTTCACAAACTATAAAACTATTACTATTAGTATTAATTCCTGGGCGGATGTTCGAACTACAATACCTGAAAGTGATGCCATGAGCAAAGATCTTAAAAAACGCGGATTTAAGTTTGTTGGAAGTACAACTTGTATGGCATATATGGAAGCAGTTGGAATGGTTAATGACCATTTCCATGATTGCTGGAGAAATCATTAAATCCAATATTTCTTAGTATACCATTTACCTTTTTGACACTTCGAGTATTGACTAGTAGTGATTCAAAATAAAGTGTCAAATTTTTCAACACAATTAAATGATCCGAGATATTTTCAAATACTATATCTCGGATCGTTTTTGCTGTATGGTATTGCATATCTTGGATGGGATAATGAGTCATTTAAGTTTTCTATCATATTAGCTACTGCAATAGTTACTCAATTAACATTTGCGTTTTTCACAACTAAGAGATATTCATCTTTTAAAAGTGCTCTAATTACTGCTTTAGGTCTTTGTCTACTATTAAAAACAGGAACAATATGGGTGGCAGCACTGGCTTCTTTTGTTGCGATAGCTTCTAAGTTTCTGATAAAAGTAAAGAATAAGCATATTTTTAATCCAGCGAATATTGGAATTATTGCCGCAATTTCTTTAACAGGGCAAGCTTGGGTGAGTCCAGGGCAATGGGGTAGCAATACTATTTTATGGTTCTTTATAGGTGCTGCTGGTTTAATGATGATTCTTAAAGTGGGAAGATTGGATACCACAATCGCCTTTCTATTAACATTTGGAGGATTTTTGTTTCTAAGGCAAGTAGTTTATTTAGGATGGGAACCAACTGTTTGGCTTCATAAAATGAGCAATGGAACATTACTATTATTTGCGTTTTTTATGATAACAGACCCTATGACAACTCCTAACCACAAACACGCTAGGTTGTTGTGGGCAATTATTCTTGCTACAGCACTATTCATTGCCTCAAACTTCTTCTATTTACAGTCATCTGCAATATGGTTGCTGTTTCTTCTTAGTCCAATTACACCCGTATTCGACAAGCTATTTAAAGCAAAAAAATATGAATGGAATTTACAAAGGCAATTAGACAAAAGTTTACCGAAAACAAATTAAATTTTAAAAAGAAAAATTATGAAGAAAACATTCTTATCAATTCTATTTCTCGTAGCTATGTCAGCTGTTGGAAATGCATTTTGTGGTTTTTATGTAGCAAAAGCCGGTTCAGAGTTGTACAACAACAAATCTGAAGTAATTTTAGTTAGAGACGGAAATCAAACAACCATTACAATGAGTAATGATTTTAAAGGTAATGTCAAAGACTTTGCAATGGTAGTGCCTGTACCTAACATACTTAAAAGGCAAGATATATCAATTGCAGATCAAACAATATTTTCGCGATTAGATGCATATTCAGCACCTCGTTTGGTAGAATATTTTGATGCTAATCCGTGTATGAGACGCTATCCAGTTATGGAAGTTCTTGATGAAAATGTAGAGAAAGAAGAATCTGATATTCCAATGGTTATGAGAACCACTGCTGCTAAAAACAAAGTAACCATAGAAGCTAAATATGACGTTGAGGAATATGAAATACTGATTTTAAGTGCAGAGGATTCTGATGGTTTGAAAAACTGGTTACTTGCAAATGGGTATAAAATTCCTTCCAAAGCAGAACATGTTTTGGAACCCTATATTAAAAGTAAGCTGAAGTTCTTTGTAGTAAAAGTGAATTTAAACAAATACAATACTCAAGCAAATGGTGGATTTTTACGACCGCTTCAGATTAAGGTCAACTCTGATAAGTTTATGCTTCCTATTCGTTTAGGAATGGCAAACTCTAAAGGTGATCAAGATATGATTGTATATGCTTTTTCTAAAAAAGGAAGAGTAGAATGTACAAACTATAGAACTGTAAAGATGCCTTCTAATAAAAATGTACCGACTTTCGTCAAACCTAATTTTGGTAATTTTTATAAAGATGTGTTCAGAAACACCCATAGTAAAGAGGGTAGAGATGCTATATTCCTAGAGTATGCCTGGAATGTGACTCCAAGTTGGGGTGGTATAAAATGTGATCCTTGTGTGGGAAACCCTCCTTATTTCAATGAGCTTTCTAAAGCAGGAGTTCATTGGGCTAATAATCCTGGTCAGACGGTTTACTTTACACGACTTCATGTTAGGTATTCGATTGA
>JABDQY010000097.1 GCA_013042025.1 Bacteroidia bacterium | reverse complement strand
GAGCCTACAGGTACTGGCTTCGTTGAATTTGGATCGGAAGAAGAAGGCCAAAAGGCCATCGATGAAATGAATGGAAAAGAAGTTCAGGGGAAAGAACTTTTGGTTGAAAAGGCTCGCCCCCGAAGAGTAAATATTTGGAGCTAATTAAAGGTTAAGACCTTCGTAGCTAAATGTTTTCTTTGGATTGATAGCCATTACAGGAGTGCTTATTGAGCTATTAATTACTTGCTTAGCATAAGATCCTACAAAAAACTCTGTAAGATTTCCTTCTGCCTGCGTCATTATCATAATCAAATCAGCACCAATTTCGTCTGCATATCGCACGGTATCTTTACCTAAGTGATCAGGGTATTTTCTGTCATCTAATAATTTAACTGAAAATTTCACATCATTTTCACCTAAAACTTTGTTTACGTATGCAAGATTTGCTTCAACTTTATGCTTAGCGAATTCATCTTTTTCTAACTCCATAATTACATGTATGGTAGAATCGTATTTTTTAGCATATTTGATTGCATAACTGAGTTTTTGCTTTGAGCTCTTTGTTAAATCAATTGGTAAAACAATGTGATCAAACGTATGATTCGGTCTGTGATCTTTTACCGCAATTACTGGTACCGTTGAACTACTAATTACTCGAGTAGTTGTACTTCCTACGAATTGTTCCATACCGTTTGCACCGTTCGTCCCCATAACAACGCTATCGCAGTTTAGATCTTCCGCAGTTTGATTGATTACCTTGTAAGGTTTACCTTCTTTTATAAGGATGTTTACTGTGGCTTCTGGCCATTTTTCAAGTATATTTTTCTTATACTCTTGAAGTCTAACATTTATTCCCTCTCGTAATAAGTCTTTTTGAGTATCTCCAAGAAACAATGATTTCATTCCTTTAGAGATTACATTAAGCAAGGTTAAATCATGTTCGAATAACTTCGCCATTTCCATAGCATAGTCAATAGCATTTTCCGAAGATTCAGAAAAATCTACAGGTACTAAAATACTTTGATCTTTAGGTGTTTTTATATCTGTCATAAAAATTGTTCAAATTTGCTGCAAAGATAACAACCTTTTTACGTGAAAACATTATCAAAAAGTGAACTAATTTTAAATAGTGATGGGTCCGTCTATCATCTTGGATTGATGCAAGACCAAATCTATGAAAACGTAATAACAGTTGGAGATCCAGACAGGGTTGAAGCTGTAGCAAAACACCTAGATTCTACCCATTACAAGGTGCAAAAAAGGGAGTTTAGTTCAATAGGTGGTCAAATTGGTGACAAAAAGATTACTATAATATCAACTGGTATCGGAACGGATAATGTTGACATTGTCTTCAATGAACTAAGCTTTTTGCTAAATTTTAACCTGCAAACAAGGGAAAAGAAAGCGAATAGTAAAAACATAGATATATTTAGAATAGGTACTTCAGGATCTGTTTCAGAAGACGTAGCACTGGGAAGTTTTGTATATTCTAAAAACGTAATTTCATTTGATGACTTATTTAAGTTCTATACCCAAAAGTTTGACACCATAACATTTGATAATCGAGAATACGAAGTAATTCCATGCTCTAGGAGTTTAGAACAAAGATTAGAGTCGTTTCAACCATCTTTAACGCTAACCGCTAAAGGTTTTTATGCACCGCAGTTTAGACGCTCTGCTTTGGAACCTAAATACAGCCTAAACGACTTAGCATCTATTTCTTACAAGAATCAGAGGGTTGGGAATATTGAAATGGAAACTGCTGGTATTTATGGTTTATCTCAGTTGCTTGGTTTTAATGCGATTTCATTAAATGCAATATTAGCAGATCGAATAAATGGAACGTTTAGTCCTAATCCAGAGGCTGTAATTGAAAAATTGATTGTAAAAACATTGGACATTATATGCTAGAAATTGTTGTTGTAGATTCAAGAAAGAAGAGAAAGCAATTTCACCAATTTACGAGAGAACTTTATAAGGAGGATAAGGAATTTATTTCCCATATAGACCAGGACATAGAGGCGATATTTAGTCCTGATAAAAATGCAAGTTTCACTAATGGTAAAGCAAAACGTTGGCTTGCAATAGAAGATGAGAAGATTGTAGGTAAGATTGCGGCATTCTATAATGAGAAACAAAGTGGTATTGGCTTCTTTGATTGCATTAATAATCAATTCGTAGCAAATGCCTTGTTTATAAAGGCATGCAAATGGTTAAAGGATAATGGACAAACCAGCGTTGAAGCTCCAGTAAACTTTGGAGAACGTGATAAATACTGGGGTTTATTAGTAGAAGGTTTTGAAAATCCATCGTATCAAGAGCCCTATAATTTTCCATATTATAAAGATATTTTTGAGAATTTTGGCTTTGTTAAAGAGTTTGAACAAACTACAAGTGAAGTAAATCCTAGCACAATTAATCCAAAAATTTTCGAGCGATACCGAAATCGTGCTGCAAAGGACTCAAATCTGCAAGCACGTCATTTTAAGTTCAATGAAATGGATAAATATGTTAGAGCCTTTGTTGAAATTTACAATAAAGCGTGGCAACAACATGAGTTCTTTATTCCATTAACTGTTGAACGGGTTACTAAGCTGTTTAAGGAGATGAAACCGATATTGCGGGAAGATATAATGTGGTTTGTTTTTGATGAAGATAAACCTGTAGCATTTTACATTAGTATAATCGATGTCAATCAAATATTTAGACATGTAAATGGCAACCTCAATTGGCTTGGAAAACTCAAGTTTTTGTGGTACCGATGGCGTGTTAAAATTACGAGGATTAGAGGAATAGTATTTGGTGTAGTGCCTGAATATCAGAACAAAGGAGCATATAGTAGCATGTTGGTGAGCATGTATGATGTTGTATTAAATGATCCACATCTCAGAACAACAGAACTATCTTGGATTGGAGATTACAACCCCAAGATGCATGCCCTTTTTAGAAGCTTAAATGCTACAAAAACAAAGCTTCATTTTACCTATAAAAAACTTTTATAAAATAGTTTGTGTTAAGACTATAAAAATTTACATTTGCAGCCGCTTACGCGATATGATTCCGTAGCTCAGTTGGTAGAGCATTACACTTTTAATGTAGTGGTCCTGGGTTCGAGTCCCGGCGGGATCACAAAAGCCTTTCGATTTTCGGAAGGCTTTTTTGTTTTAAGGATTTTGACCATGAGATGTTTTGTTTACATATTAAAATCTGAAAAGAACGAGAGCCTTTATATAGGTATTACAGAAGATATAGAAAAACGATTGCAGCGTCATAATTCTGGATACGTAAGCAGCACCAAGTCAAAAATTCCTTGGAAGTTACTTTATAGTGTTAGCTATCAGAATCGATCAGAAGCATTCAAAGTGGAGCGAAAGCTAAAGAATTTAAAGAGCAGAAAACGAGTATATGAGAGTATAAAAAATCAGAGTCCCAGTGCCGAACAATACTAAATCTGTGATTTAGCAAATTGTTCGAGCATTCTCGAAAGAAGTGCCAATTCGCAGAATTGGAATCTTTCAGAACGGGATCACAAAAGCCTTTCGATTTTCGGAAGGCTTTTGTGTTTGTAGAAATGTTAACTATCCAAGAATTTGAAAGTTGGATAGCATTATCGATTGCACAAAAGCTACTTAAATCTACTTGCTAATCTGATATACACTAACGCTATTTTGACTAGAGATGTTATCGCCAGGTGCTCCAACGGCTAAAATGGTTCCATCTCCTGAAATAGATACAGAGGTACCACTATATTCATAAAATTTACCATTAATATCTGCACCTAGCTGGGTCCAATCTCCTGAGTTAAAATGGAACAATTTAGTTTGGCCCTCCATTCCTAAACCATCAGGACTATAATTTCTTGCCCCAACAGCTAGAATCGCACCATTGTTTGAGAATGAAACTGAACTTCCCAACCTATCGTTTTCCCTCAGGCCATCAATGTCACTGCCTAGCTTTGTCCAATGTGTACTAGTGTCGTAATGATAAACCCTTACATGGCCTGCATCATTGTTGCTATTATCATTGTACTCCGCTGCTATTGCCAAAAACGTACCATCTCCACACAGAGCAATTGAATACCCACTATAGTCCCCAGCAACTTCGCCAATTATATCCTCACCTTGTTGAGACCAAACTCCTAAAATATTTTCATATACCTTAACTCTACCAAACAAACCCTGAGGAGGGAAAGGAGGTGAAAAGGGTGCACTTGAGGCAAGAATTGCACCATTGTCTGAAAGTGAAACACTATGCCCAAAACGTTCATAGCTATATGAAACAAGGTCATCACCAATTTGATACCATTCTGAGTTTGAACCCAAACTATATACACGTGCCACACCTGTAATTTCAGGGGCTCCAATAGCCAAAAACCTACCGTCTCCTGAAAGAGAAACAGAGTAACCACTTTGTTCACCATCCACTTTGCCAATTATATCATTCCCAAATTGAGTCCAAGTGGTGTCTGATCCATAAAGATATACCCGCACTACTCCACTATTTCCTTCATTAGGGAATCCTACGGCTAGCAAAGTCCCATCATTAGAAATTGAAACTGATGTACCCTCAGTATTTATGATGTCATTACCTAACTGTTTCCATGTCACGGAAGTTGAATCATAGGAAAACACCTTTGTATCGCCAAATTCATCTGCAATTGCGACGATAGAACCGTTATCTGAGAGAGCTATAAAACTATTCGGAGTTTTAATCTTTTTACCTAATTGCGTAATGGTGTAATTACCGCTTTTGTCAATTTCGGGTATAGAACGTTCCGGTTTACAACACAAAAGTCCAAATAATAAAAATAGTATTAAGTATCGCATAACGGATTTTACTCAAAAGTAATAAATAAAGAAAGATTAATGAGTTTATGCTTCAATTGCTAAGTCTTGGTTGAGTATTTAATAGTTATATTTTTAATCTGCAAGGGGATAAAAAGATGTAAATTGTAAGAATTAGTCAAAAGAGTAGGTGTAAGTGATTTATAGTCAGTAGGATAAGTCTTGTAGTTTCTTTAATCATATATCACTTAATTAGTGATTACAAAAAATTGGTTGAATATTTTTAAAACTCTTGATGTAACTTTGGTTATGAGAAAATTTGTCATTCTGTTCATTTTTATAACAACCTTTACCTCATTTTGTGAGGCTCAAAGTGTTAAAAATATTAGAACTACAGTAGTTGATGACAAAGTTGAAGTTCATTATGAGATAGATAGTGCCAAGACCAATCAAATATTTAAAATCACAATCAAATGTTTTGTAAATGAAGAGGAAATTCAAATTTCAACAATAAGTGGTGATGTGGGAAATAATGTTAGAGGAGGTAAGAGCGAATATGTTGCTATATGGGATGTATTAAAAGATGTAGATGAACTCAATACAGCAGAATTTCGGATTAAACTATCTCCAGCAATAATAAATCCTTGGTTTACTACACTCAACTCAGCCTTATCCTATACTCCAATTGGACTGCGTTTTGGTTATTTAGGCAATAGTTGGGGGGGCTACACGGCCTTTAGATTTGGTTCTGGTGGCTATTATTCTGTTAATGGAGTTGAAGTGGCAGTTAATCTAAGTTCATTAACTTTTGGAATTAGTAAAAGGATATCTCATACTGAAAACTTGACCTTATATGCGTATTCAGGAGCAGGAATGGGGAGATGGGGCTCCTATAAATTTACCAATACAAAAGTAAACCCAGCTGATTCAACAAATGGATTTCAAAGTAGTGTTGACGAGTATAAGTGGGAAGGCAATGACGATTATGGTATTGAGGTGGAATACGGGATATTGGCCAAGAAAAAAAGATTTATCGCAACAACTGGTCTATCGCACAATATTGGCGAAGAAGATTTGTATACTACAATTGTATTTGGTCTAGGTTATTCATTCTAAACATGAACAAGGTCTCGATAATAGCAATACTTTTTTTTAGCCTTGGACAGACCAATGCTTTATGTCAAGTAAGTGAAGGTAGTTCTGGAACACAAACTATCTCAATCAAAAAAAAAGACCTAAATGGCACCAGTAGTGGGGATTTAAATTTTAATATTAAGACTATAAAAATTGGGAACGATTCGGTTAGGCAAAAGTTTAATACAGATATAGTAGATAAGAGCCCACCTGTTATAACCTTGCTATCTCCTGAAAAAAAACGAGGAGCTAGGTTTATAGAATTTGACAAACAATATACTATTAGTGGAAAGTTAGAAGATGAAACCGGAATACATGAAGTTGTTGTAAATAATAGAGAAGCCCACGTGAATGAGAATAATGAGTTTTGGATATCATTGCCACTGGCATATGGTGATAATATTGTAGAAATCATTGCAACAGATGTTCATCAAAATGCAGCTATAGAGACTTTTACAATAGAGCGTAAAGCTTCACAAAAAGTCCTTCCTACAGGGGTTAGTAATTCTAGTATTGCTTGGGTGTTACCTGCCGATGCAAACCAATCAGTTGGTCATGAAAAGTATCAACTACAGGCATGTATAAGTACTTCGGAAGAAATAAAACAAGTTAATCTTTATCAGAATGGATGGGTAATTAAAACGGTGTATTTATCAGAACTTGATGGAATAGGAAAATGCCAATATATGTTAACTCTGGATATCAATTTAAAGTTGGATCTAAACAATCTTAATATTGAAGTTGTAACCACAAAAGGAGCATTTTATGCTGTACGAGATATTTACTATAAACCTAAGCATTCAACCTATCATGCATTAATAATTGCAGTAGAAGAATATGATGATCCTAAAATGCCTGATTTGTCGGAACCTGTAAATGATGCACTAAAACTCAATGAAGTATTAACAACTAAGTATTGTTTTGATGAATCTAACGTTACGTTTTTAAAAAATCCAACACGGGCAGATATTCTTACAGCACTTCATACTCTTAGATTAACATTAACGGAAAAGGACAACCTGCTTATATTTTTTGCCGGACACGGTTATTACGATGAAGAGCAAGACAATGGATTTTGGCTACCAAGAGACGCCAATGAAAAAAACTCCATTAATTGGATTCCCAATACTGACATTACAAATCAAGTACGATCTATAAAAACAAAGCATACCTTATTGATTGCCGATGCTTGTTTTAGTGGTGGTATTTTTAGAACTAGAAGTGCTTTTAAAGACAATATTGCTGTTGAGAAATTGGATGGATTAAAGAGTAGAAAAGCAATGACAAGCGGCACCCTAAAGGAAGTGCCTGATAAAAGCGTATTTATGAAATACTTGTTAACGCGTTTAGAAGAAAACGATGAGAATTATTTAATTGCTGAACAATTGTTTTCCAGTATGAGAATAGCGGTACTTATGAATAGTCCCAATGTACCTCAATATGGCACTATCCATAACGTTGGTGACGAGGGGGGTGACTTCATCTTTATTTTAAAGTAATTCAATTGTATTTGTGCAACTGTTGATTCGAATTTATATTTAATCCAATATGAATAGCAGGATAATTGGATAGAAGCAGTCTAGAAAAAATCCTTGCTCGGTACGAATCTCAAAAGGTTACCAATTTTCGGAAGGCTTTTTTGTTTTTTATTGGTGGGAGGTAAGAATAAATATTTCAAATTGCCTTGTATATTCATTATAATTCATGAAATTGCATATATAACTTAATCAAAAATTAACCCAAAATGGAAAAATCAACCCTCACTATTGGCGACGTATTGCCAAGTAAAATGAAATCAAATTATTCAGGTGCAGTATTAGCAGTTAAAGTAAAAGAAGCATTGGATATTGCAAAATTAGGAGAACCACCATCTTCAGATTTATCGTCAGAAGACGTATCTGCAATTAAAGATATTTATAGTCTTTATTTGTCTGCAGACGGAGAAGATTCTGATTCTGCATACTGGAGTCAATCGACTGCTAAGAATGATGCTTATTGGTCACAATAAGTAGAATTAGTTTAAAATTTATTTCCCCACATTATTAGTTTAATAACAACTTGATAAGCACTTTACAAGTTAAGGAGAAATCTATGTCTGATATTTTGGAGCACTATAATTTGCCCCTGATATCAGACATTATTAATGATGTTGCAATTAAGAACATCTGGGATTTTACCAAAATATTTCCTGAGGATTTATGTCCATTTTTTGGCTACGAAATTCAATTAGGACAAAGTACTGATAATGCTGATTTTCTTTGTTGCACTGCTGATTCTGCCAAGTTCCATTCATTTGTTTCAAGCTTAGATAGTTCCTTACAAATTGATAAGCAACTTTTGCATGGATTGCAGATTTTCTCAGACTATTGGAAAAATCCCGATATTGCCAATCAAATCAATAATATTTGGCTGGAATTTGATTATGAAGAAATGGAAAAGACACAATCTAATTTTTGTTTCTTTTTTGGACCTAAAACAAATATTAATAACCTAGAAACCATACTTTTAGCTGAACAAGTTTTTTTTAAAGTATTCAATAAGCAGCTAAAGCCTTCTGTATTAAAACACTTTCTAGAAATACTCCATGACCTAAAGAATAAAGCTCGGATTACTCAAATAGGGATGATGCATTCCCGTAAAGACCACAGACTTCGTTTGTTTATCCAAGGCAAGCATAAATTATGGGCTTTGGAATTTTTACGCTCTATTAAGCATTCATCTTTGTTCAACAAGAAGTTTACCGCATTTATTGAAACCGTATCAAAATATTGCTCTAAACTGGATTTAGATATTGACATATCCGAAAAAGTAGGAGATGCCCTTGGCTTTGAATGCTACTGTAACTCTAGTGACGATGCTATTGCTTTACTTGAAAGTTTAGTAAAAGAGGGACTATGCTTGAGCTCTAAGTCAGATCAAATAAAGTCATATCTTGTTGCTCTAAAGTATGATGCTGATAAAAAATTTATCCCTTTTATATCACACTTTAAAATAGTCTTTAATCCAACTAAGGGTTTATCGGCTAAAGTATACATTGGATATGTAAGTAAAAACCTAGCACCCAAAATAATTCAATTAAAACCAACTCAAATTTGAACCCATGAAAAGCACAAATAAATTTTTCGTTTACTCTATTTTAGTCATTGCAATTGGCCTTTTAGCATATTGCCGGTCAGATGTTAAAACTAAAACAGCGAACCCAGATGACATTACCAATCCAGAAAATGGATATTTTCATATTCCGAATGCACTTGGATTACCGCATGTGCAGGACATTCCTGGTTATCAAAACATGGACAGCTTAGTTGCCTATTTGCAGAATGCAGCTGATACATTTTCGTGGAAATCATTTATAAGTATGCATTGGCCTGCTAACCCAGATGGATCAGCAGACAGCACTAAAACATTAAGTGCTGAATCAGCTTTTACAGTATTTGAACATTGGATGCCAAGTACAGAATTGTACGTTGATAGCGGACAAATTCCCCAAACATGGGAGTATGGAATGGAGAATGATTTTCCGATTAACTCGGGATCAGTAGCGGATTTAAGAATTATTCCGAAATTAAAGAGTATGGATAAAACAAATGCTCATAATCTACCATTAGTAGATGTAAATGGGAAGTACACCATGTTCCAGATATTTTATAACAAACAAGCATATGAATATGTCTTTAATGCTAAACTATACTCCAAAGAAGGTCAAAAAGAATTTGCTACAAACTGGCCTTCCGTAACTCAAGGTTTGAAAGTTGATACAAATGGAACTCCAATGGGTATTGAGAATATGTATTCTCGTGCTTACTTTCCTGTGGGTAATAATTTCGATTCTACATTTAATGGTTCAGGTGCTGACAGTACTACTACATATAAGTTTATTGAGAATCCTGGTGCAGTAATTCTAAAAGCTGGATGGCGTATTTTAACGTCTAAAGACGATACTTCTAGATTCTATACTCGAAGAGTAGCTTTAAGAGGTGGTAAAGAAATACATATTGGCCTAGTAGCTGTTCATATAATTCACAAAGTATCTGAAGTTACGCAATGGGTTTGGAGTACATTCGAACAAATAGACAATGCCCCACAGATGGGTGAAAATGGTCAACCAATAATTGATAAATCTATACGCTATAGTTATTTAGATCCAAATAATTACGATTCAACTATGATCAACAAACCTACGGATAGGCAATTGTTTTATAGCAGCAAAAAGAGAACACCAGCTCAAGTAGCTCGAGTAACTCGAATTGCTCCTAGTACAGAGAAGATTAATTCGTATTTTATCAATAGTATCGCTAAATACGAACCTGAATCGGTTTGGCAGTATTACAAGTTAGTTGGCACTCAATGGCCGCTAGACCCAAGCCTATTTACTTATGGAAGTAAGTATCAGCCAAGAATATTGGCAAATGCTGCACTAGAGACATTTAATCAAAAAACATCAACATGTATGGGGTGTCATAGCCAAGCTAGGTTTCTTCAAGGAGACGGTAGTGAAGGTTACAATGCCGACTTCATATTTGGACTATCCAATGTTAAATAGAGGAGTTCGTAGGATTTTATGAACTGGATACGGGTTGCAGCTTGGATTCCACAAAATACATGTCTGCATCACCCATGTTTTTGGCGGTAATTTTACCTCGACTAATACACTTGTAGGAATCTTTAATAATGTCGAAAGTAGATTGAGATACATTTACTTTTCCAGGTTCACCATGTTGTTCCATGCGTGCTGCAACGTTTACAGCTTCACCCCAAATATCAAACTGGAATTTCTTTGTTCCCACAACTCCAGTAACAACAGGACCGGTGTTTATACCAACTCTAATTTCAAAATGGGGTAGACCTTTTTCAATTCTTGATTTTGCATGTTCTTTAATAAAACGTTGCATTTCAAGTGATGCGTTAATTACGTCTTTAGCTGTCGCGGTATTGTTATCTGGTAAACCTCCTACAGCCATATATGCATCACCTATCGTTTTAATTTTTTCTAATCCATTGTTCGTAATGATTTCATCAAAATTTTTGAAACATACATCCAGCTCAGAAACTAATTCTTCAGCTGTTAGGGTTTCGGCAAAACTTGTAAAGTTCTTTATATCACAGAACAGAATAGTAACTTCCTCATACCTTTTTGCAGTAGTTTTACCGAAATTCTTAAGCTCTTCTGCCGTTTCCGCTGGTAGAATGTTTAACAATAAATCATCTGATTTCTTTTTCTCAATGGTAAGTTCTTGGTTTTTAACTAAAAGCTCCGAAGTTCTGTTTTTTACTTTCTGTTCCATTTGTTCATACAGAAACACATTATCCAAAGAAATAGCTAATTGGGCAGCGATGGTTTTAAAAAATTCAATTCGTTTTTCGTCAAATGCATGTTCAGTAAGGTTGTTCTCTAAATAAAGAACCGCAATAAGCTCATCTTTTGATATTACAGGAATACAACAAACAGAAATAGGTTTTTCGTTTTTTACATATTCATCGTACTTATATTGATTGTTTAACGTAAGATTTGGGCTAGAAAACTCTGATTTAGAGTGCCTTACAAATTGAAATATTGCCTTTGGATATTGAATATTTTGATGATTGTTATTGTCTAAAAAGGTATAAATATCTTCACCTACACCCAATACGGATGGGGCTAGTTTACCTTTCTCATCTTTAAGAGCAAGAATTATTTTAGTACTACTTGCATTGGTCATAACCACTTTTACCATTTTTCTTAGAAGACCTTCAAGATTATTCTCTGAAGACAGAATCCTATTACTCTTAATAATTGTGTTCAGGTCGAAGATGTTTTGAAAACCTCCTATGGATTGATAGACATTTTGATCGCTTTGTCCAAAGTAAGTTGGATAATTATGAGCAAGTTGAAGGCATTTATTTGCTGCTCCCCATTTATTGTAACAATCATAAGCCTTATGCAACATAGTTTCTCCAAATTCGGTTTGGCCATTATTTAAAAGGAAATATGCAAAGTGCTCTCTTGCTAAAGCTTCTTCATGAAGGAAGTTGTACTTGTGAGATAGGTCCACTGCATCTTGAAAGTAAGCCATCGCTTTGTTCTTATTACCTTCTGCTTCATATACAAAAGCATCCAGAAGTGTGTGCTTGTTTACGAAATTTTGTGGTGCATGTTTTGCAAATGACTTTAGTGCCTTAATTTTTTTCTTTGCTATTTTCTTAGCTTTTCCTGAAAGACCATTCGGATTTAATTTTTCTGATTTTATAGCAGTCATTGCTGAATACAACAGATAACTTGGATATGGTATTTGTCTTGCAGTGGTTTGTTCTTCGTATTGGCGTGCTATTTTGCTGTTCTCAAATCCATTATCATAGTTGTTGAAAATGCAGGATAAGAATACTTTACCAAAATAGATTTCAAATTTACTTGCAGTATCTCCCAGCTCATCAAGTTTGCTTAAATAGGTTGATTCATCAAAACCGTCACTTTGGAAAATCCATGGTTTATCAACTTCTCGTACCAAACTAATTACAAATTGACGTTGCACTTCTGAAATAATATAAACCAAGTCCTGATTTAAACTCTTTATGGTAATGTTTCCTGTCGTCATGGACTCTAGCAAATCATTCAAGTTGTGACCCGTATATATACGAATTTGATTGTAGAATGAAATGGCAAAAGAAGCATAGAGCAAGTCGCCATTTTGTCTTCCAATGAAGTACGCTTCTCTCAGTGGTTCTACACTTTCAATAATACTATCTTTCCAATAGGATAGGAAAGCGTGGTGAACAACTATCACTTTTGCTCTAACGGCTTCAGCATTTAGTTTCTCTACCAACTTAAGAGACATTTTTGCCAAATTATAACCTTGCACTACATCGCCCATAAATGCAGTGATGGCAAATCCATAGGAGATATAACAATAGGGCGAATATTCTGAATTGCCATATTTTAAAGATAATCTAGTTTGTCTAAAAAATATGATAGGTAAAATATCAGGAGCACTTCCAAAAATTGCGGTGCTCGCCATTACTGTAAGTTTCACAAAGGCCTTAGCTTTTTCATTGGTCATTTCTGGAAATTCCAGAATGTCTTCAGGTTTCTTGCCAATGAATTGCATTTTTACCATCAATAGTTCCTTAAGGATGGCCAGTTTGCTTGGATTTCTTTTAACTCCATAACCAATTTCATCTAGAACTACTAACAAATGCGATACTGTTTCTGGGAATTGATGTGCTTCACTTAAGTGGTTGATTTTTAATTCGTGGGCTTTAATCCGATCAGAGAAGTTTTTGGCATTTTTTAAGGATTCAGATAAATAATTCTCCGCATCAATTGATTCTCCAACAATCATTCCCGTCTCCGCAGCATCGTTATGCAACGAAAGCATTAAATCGTAATTATCATCCCAATCCTTTTGATTTAATAGGGAAATGGCTAGTTCTGAATAGTGAAAGGCTGATTCAAATGATGCTGCTTTCTTTGCTTCTGCTATTGCCTGATTCAACAATTCTGCTGCCCCTTTTTTGTTTTCTTCTTTTATATGATTTTTACCAAGAGAGAGGTGGTTAGCAATGTTAAACACTTTACCTTCTTCATCACCTTCACTTTGCTGTAACAGATTAGCTATTTGGTAATGCCATAGTTCTTTCTCAGTGTTATCTATAAGTTCATATGCAGCTTCTCTTATACGCTCATGTGTAAAGTTATACTTATCATTTATTTGGATAATAATTTGTTGATCAACGAGGTTATTTACCGCTAGTAGTATTTCGTTATTCTTTAAATCGGACAGGTATGCTAAGTCATCCAAAGAGAAGTGCTCTCCAAAGCATGAGGCTTGACTTAAAATGGTCAGCTCAGTTTGTGGTAAATTTTTAACTTTTTCAGTCATGAAATCTATCACATTGTCAGCCAACTTAATCGTCTGTACTTTGTCTTTTTTCCATGTCCATCGCTTCGCCTTCGGATCAAATTCTAGATATTTTTGATCATACGCTGAGAGTAATATTTTATGAACAAAGAAAGGATTACCAAAGGTCTTGTTAAAAACTATCTTACTTAGTTCTTCCTCATCGTCAATTACCATTGAATCGCTGATCAGTTCTTGAATATCTTCGAAAACAAGATTTTTAATTTCAATATCAACTGGTGGTTGGTTGAGTTCGTGAAGCTGTTTTATTCTTGAAGCGAATTTTGAATTTTCTTCAAGTTCTGAGGTTCTGTAATTAAACACTAAAAGTAAATGCTCAATATCCTTTCCCTCTACTAAACTAAGAAAGGTAGTCCAAGAAGCAGTATCTGCCTTATGAAAGTCGTCTATGAACAGTATAACAGGCCTGCTTGGATTGGCAATTTCTTCTAATATTCTATAAAATAAAAAGTTAATTCGGCTTTGAAGTTGCCCTGCACTTAAGTTGCTTAGTGGTTTCTGCTCTCCCAAAATCCATTTGTATTCAGGAATCAGATCAATAAGTAACTGCCCAATATCATCAACTGCATTTGTAATGGTTTTCTTCCATTCTTTTAGCTTGTTGTCTGATTGGGACAAAATGAACGTTGCTAAACCTCTCAGGGCTTCTATGGTAGCTTTGTTCGGTAAGTCAGTATTGCCAAGCTCAAACTTCCCAGACAGAAGTATCCCATCATTTGTATCGACATATTTAGCAAATTCAGAAATAAACTCAGTTTTACCAACACCAGTTTCACCAGATACTAAGATTACTTCTTTTCCTCCTTTTTTAACTTTCTCAAAAGCTTGTTTTATTGTATTCAGTTCGAGTTCATGTCCGTAGAACTTCTTCGATAAATTCAGTTTATCAGAATAATCAGCAACTCCTAGTTCGAATAAATTGTCTCCCTTTCCTGACTCCATTAAGTCTAAGCACTTATTCAAATCGGCTTCTAACCCAATAGAAGTTTGATATCTATCATCTGGGTTTTTAGATAAAAGCTTAGTCACAATTGACGAATAGATAATGGGACTGTCCTCGTTTAGTGAAACAAGAGTAGGAGGTACTTTTACTAAATGATCATGGATAATATCAGTTAATTTTTCGTTGTTAAATGGCGTTTGTCCCGCACATAATTCGAAGAGAATAATACCTAATGAATATAAATCCGTTCGTTGATCTATTTTTTTCTTAAGATGTCCTGTTTGCTCTGGAGCAATATAAGCGAGTTCTTCACCCCATGTATTAAAGTCTAATGAGTTGTTAGTATTGTGCTTTGCTGCTAAACTAAAGTCAATAAGCTGTACTTTTAGAGTATGTGGTTCAATTAAAATATTGTTAGAGTTAAGTCTAAAATGACTAATACCCGATTTATGTAGATTCTTTAATATTTTTACAATTGACAAAGCAATTGTCAATAATCTATGATCTGAAATTTTCTGAGAACTTCTAAACTCCTTGAGTGTAATACCTTCAAAATATGAATAGAAATAGGCTTCTTTATTTTCGAATATTCCTTTTGATAAAGCTTTCCTAACCCCTTTGATATCTAAATTAGATAGAATTTCGTATTCATTCTCAAAGTCCTCTTTAATTGTCTCTACCTTATTCGCAATTTTGCAAATGCTTGTTGATCCTTTTTCTTGATCGAAAATTTTAAATATCCTGGATCTTAAACTTTCGCTTAATAGTTGGTTCATACTTCGAGGGTCGGGTTATTTGAATACCTAGAAGCCAAATTTACGAAAACATAAACAATATCTACGATTTATTATTTAAACGGGATTCCTAGAAAATATCGCTTTAAGGATGGAAGGGTGTTTTCATCATTTGCATAAAAGCTTTTGGCCCAATCTACTTGTTTCAGCAAACTTTCCCCTAATCTACTTGAAAGCAAAGATGACTTGTAAGTGCTAAAAGTGAAATTTTTGCTTTGGTGTGCTTCTAGAATTGAATTTGCAGCAACTTTTCCATAGGCGATAGACGTGGATATTCCTTCTCCTAAGGCTGGTTCTATTCCAACCGAATCTCCTACTAAAAGAATGTTATTGACCGAAAAAGTGGCATCTTTAGAAAAGTATCGAATAGGATGAGATTGAACCTTTTTATCAAATAGGATAGATTCTGAATCAAATCTAGCGTTTAATACATTCTTTATGGATGTTCGTTCTTTCTTGGTGTGAATTTGACTATCAAAAATTCCAGAGTTAAAACTCTTTTTACCTTGAAGTATGCAGGGGAATTTCCAAGTATAACCTTGTAATCCATACTTTTTGGTTGGTGAAAAATCAAAATAGGCTGTTTCAAAATCGGTGTTTTCTTCATCAATAGTTGATTGAATTGCATAAGTTTCCAATAATCTGCAGATTCTATGAGATTCATTTAAATTTAAACAATTTCTTACTTTGGAGTTTGCTCCGTCTGCAGCAACCAACGCTTTTGTAAAGTACTTTTCCTTTGATGTTTCCACTACCAATGAATTCTTATCTCTTTCAAAACCAACAAAGGATTCACCTTGATGCAATACCAATCCTCGTCTAATTGCTTCAGTAGCTAAGGCTTTATCAAAAACGGCACGATCTACGACTACAAAACCCGGAGGAGCGTCAACGGTATAGCTTTTATCCTCTATGGTAATTTCAAGATGTTTTATAGGCAAATGATCAAAGTCAAACTCGAAATTTAAGCTTGAGAGTAAATATCTACCCGGTGTTGAAATACCTCCACCACAGAGCTTTTTTCGCGGATAGTTTTCTTTTTCAATTACCAATGTTTTTGCAGCTAAATCAGGTGATTGTTGATGCAGGAAAAGCCAAGTGCTTAAACCTGCCGGACCACCTCCAACTATAATAGTTTGATAATCTTTATTCATGAAAACGAGGAGTTAATGATAGAGGAATATAGTCATTAATCGCGTATTGAATTTAAAAAGTGCACCCGAGAGGATTCGAACCC
>JABDQY010000088.1 GCA_013042025.1 Bacteroidia bacterium | reverse complement strand
TACTAGAATAGCTAGTGCTAGTATCAATTGTCCTGCCATTATTAATGTTCCCATGTATTATTCTAAAATTGGCTGCGAAAATAGCCTTTTAATGGCGAATCCATTTATTTGAAACAGTTGTTATAGACAAACTTTTAAAAATTGCCGTTAAAGCGAATTGGATTAATTAGTTTTAATAATTTTCCGCACGATTTTCTGCTCTCCTTGTTCAACGCTAACGTAGATAATACCGTTAACTAATCCATTAATATCTAGATTATGTTCTGCAGCAGATTGAACAGTTTTTTGAAGTACCAACTGACCCAAATTATTATAAATCTTTACATGAACATCACTTGGGTCATCTTCATTGAATTTTAACACCAGGTTTGAACTTGCAGGATTAGGATACACATTTAACGTAGTTGAGCTTGCCACTTCATAATAAAAAGCCGATGAATCAATGTTTTCTACTACCCATAAGCCGCCACTTACGCTGCCTGCCCATACTTTTCTTTTAGTTGGATCATTTGGATCGAATAAGAGTGTACGTGTTCTTCCACCAACATTGCTTGGTCCTCTTTCTGTCCAAGTAATTCGATTATTAGCATCGGCTATTCCTGTCCAAATTCCTCGCCCATAAGTAGCAAGAACAAACTTATTGTCGCTTATTCTACTTTTAATCATGTCCGTTCTAACATTCGGAAGTCCATCCGAATTAAACTCCCATACCGTATTTTCACCATCGATATTATTGGTTGAATACACCCCTCTTTCCGAAGTTACATAGAATACATCGGAACTTCCGTTTTTGAAACATCCCCAACGTATTGGTAGATTTGGTAAATTCCCTTCACACGATGTCCAATCGGGATCGTCATCAAAGGCATTGTTTGTTTCATAAACGCTAATAGCATCGTAATTGCTGTAAATTATAATCAGGTGATTGGAGTCTAAATCGTCTGGCACAATACAACTCATTGTAGATCCACGTTCCAATTCTCCATTTCTATCCAAAGGAATTGCCTTATTATTTTCATCCCCTGTAGCTATGTTTTCTACTCGATATGGTAAATACGTTCTTCCTACAAATGCTGTGTTTTTTACCAATCTTGAAGTTGCTATAGCGGTGATTGTTCCAAAGCGATTTGAAACTTGTTTCCAATCATCTTTATTGGAAGTTCGTGCATTGAACAATGCCCATAATCCAGTATTGGTTGCTTGATAAAGGATTTCAGGATCATTTACATCCATATGAATTGGATTGATAAATAATGTATTCCCATCTTGTCCATGCTGAATTTGAGAGTTCGTTATGGTATCTGCATTCCCTTCAAAGGTTCTATAAATCCGAGCAAATTGTGTGGTTGTATATAAGTACTCACCATTTTCATGATCAATTGCACAAAAGCTTCCATCTGCCCATGATATCTGTTTAAATTCTGAAATACCATCATCTGTAGATGCATGCGAACCATTGTCTTGCGTTCCACCAAGAACCAAATTATTATCGGGTTGAGGAGCTATGTCGCACGAATAGTATTGTGTTACATTGTAATTAAGATTGAGGTCGTAGAAAAAAGGAGTATCTGCTGTGAAATTGTCCGTTCTATAGATTCCTCCATCATTGGTCAAATACAATGTATCTGAATTAATAAAATATACATTGTGCTGATCTACGTGTGCATATTGCAATGGTGATATTCTACGTTTCCTTCCTTCAAACATTTGTTGCCATGTGCTACCACCGTCTAAAGTTCTCCAAACATTGAGACCTCCTGCCACAGCAATGTTCTCGTCCAAAGGATCTACTGCTAGTGACAAATCGTACCAACCCTGTCGAGCTGCCATACTATCGTTATCACCTGGGCTGGTTACTTTACTCCAGCTTGCACCTCTATCGTTTGTTCTATATATCCCATGAATTAGTCTATCACTTGACCTAAAAGGAATTGCATATAGAACTTCTGAGTTACTTGGTGCTGTTGCAATTTCAATCCTTCCAAAATCACTTGTTGGTAAACCATTTACTATTGGTGCCCAATCGTTTGCATCTCCCGTTGAACTGATATAAACTCCATCATTATTACTAAAAAATCCGAAAGAACATACGATATCATTGTCTGCAGTTAATTCAAGGTCACCTGCAGCTCCACTTTTAGATCCTAGTCCAGAAGCAAGCACTTGTTCCCACGTATCGCCCTTATCTTTAGACCGCATTATACCATCAGTCATTGTTGCAACATATACATCACTTGTTACAGGATGTACAATCATATCATTGCATAAATAAAAATCTGGGGTTTTGGTTGATTGCAAAGAAGTCCAACTTTTTCCTGCATCTATACTTTTCCAAAGTCCTGCTCCTCTAGCAACATCCGAACCTACCCATCCTTCTCCTGTACAGAAATAGTATAAACTTGAGTTTTGAGGATCTGCAACAACTTGTGTCACATTTAGATTGGCAAATTTATCATCCACGGGTTGCCACGTATTGGGATATACTTTCCTTTTATTTCGAACATTTTCTCCCATTACTTCAGGCAATTGTTCAAAGCGAAGGTGGCTTGGAACTTCTCCTGTTATTGGGCTTTTGATGCGTTCAGCTTCAAATTCAAAAGCTAGTGGTGAAGGATTTTCAGATGCAAACTCTTGAGCAGATTGACATCCAAAAATGAATACTGACAATATTGTAATTATAGCTAATCTCATCCTTTAATGGTATAACTGGTGGATCCTACAAATTTAATTGGTGGATTTTCCTTTACAATAGTAACCTCCCAAACGGCATTTGGTTTTAAACGTCTTATATTATCATGAATAGCCTTGCAACAAGACTCTATAAGTCTAAACTCTTTTTGCATAATCTCGATAACATTCGAATAAATGTTTTCATAGTTTACACTTTCCTCTAAGTCTTCAAAGTTTTCATTTTCATCAACATTAGCATAAACATTAATAGATATTGAATACATCCCTCCAAGCTTTCGTTCTGATGCATACCACCCATGATATGCTTTAACCCGGATAGTGTTGATACTTAGTGTGGTTTCTAAACTTCTGCTCATTGTCTTTTTGTGGGTATATATTTTACATTTGCAAACATATTTAAATTCTTATGACCGCCGCTGAAATAAATGATCTTAAAGAAGCAAAAAAAGGAAAAGATGTATTCACGCATCCGGATTTTTATGGAATTGATGACTTATTAAATGAGGAGCATAAACTTGTTCGAGATAGTGTTCGGTCTTATGTAAAAAGAGAGCTTTCACCAATAATCGAAGAGTGTGCCCAAAACAATTACTTTCCTTCTCATATAGTTAAGCAACTTGGTGATGTTGGATGTTTTGGTCCGCAAATTCCAGCAGAGTACGGTGGAGGAGGTTTAGACTACATCAGTTACGGTTTAGCCATGCAAGAATTAGAACGCTGTGATAGCGGTATTCGATCTACTGCAAGTGTTCAAGGATCATTGGTTATGTATCC
>JABDQY010000087.1 GCA_013042025.1 Bacteroidia bacterium | reverse complement strand
TTTCGAACATCTCGGTTTACAATTTTAGCAGCGAACTTGATGTCTCTAAAAATCTTAGATAAATCTCCAGTGGCCTCATCATATTTACTTTGTTGGTCTGCTATAAACTGGCTTAAACTTATTACTCGATTAGTTCTTTGCATAATTATATTGGATAAATTTGTGGCAAATTTAAACTTTAATGAGAGTATTCAAATTTGGTGGAGCTAGTGTAAAAAGTTCGGAAGCAGTTAAGAACGTTGCGGTAGTTTTAAGAGGTCAATCCAAAGAACCTCTTTTAGTTGTGATTTCTGCTATGGGAAAGATTACCAATAAGCTGGAAGCCTTGGTAGATGCGTATTTCTACGACAAACCTACCAAAAAAGATATCTATAAAGAGGTTAAAGATTTTCATAATCAAATTGTAAGCAATCTTATTGACAATGAATACGATTATTATCAAGTAGATAATTTGTTAGTAGAACTTGAATGTATCATTGAAAAAAAGCGTGATGTAACCGCTTCATATGATGAGGAATATGATCGAATTGTACCATTCGGGGAATTACTATCTACAAAAATTGTTAGCACTTATCTTAATAAGATAGGTTATGTTAACCGCTGGATTGATGCTCGAAATTTTGTAATTACAACAAATAAGCATCGAGCTGCGAAAGTGTTATGGGACGAAAGTGTTCCGCTAATTCAAAACAGTTTAAAACCTTTGGTGAAAAGACAAACCATTATTACACAAGGTTTTATTGGTAGAAGTTTACAACACAAGAATACGACATTAGGAAGGGAAGGCTCAGATTATTCAGCTGCTATATTTGCTTTTGCATTGGATGCAGAAAGTGTAACTATTTGGAAGGATGTAGCAGGTGTTATGAACGGAGATCCAAAGCGATTTGATGATGCAGTTTTAATTCCAAAGCTGTCTTTTAACGAAGCTATAGAGCTAGCTTATTATGGAGCTTCAATTATTCACCCAAAAACGATACAGCCACTAAAGAGCAAGCATATACCACTCTATGTAAAATCATTTCTAAATCCGAAAGCGGAAGGTACCGAAGTCTTGGAAAACGAGAATCTTACGTTAAACGAAACGGAGTGTTATATCGTAAAAGAAAATCAAAGTGTAATTACAATTGCTACCGAAGATTTTTCATTTATTGTTGAAGATAATCTGGAGATTATTTTCAATGCATTTAACACGGTAGGAATTCAACTAAACCTTATGCAGAATTCTGCAATTAGTTTTATGGCATGTTTTAATCAAGATGATAAAAAAGCAGAGAAACTAGGAGAGCTTTTAGGAGATAATTTTACAGTAAAAATTGCAAATGGACATACACTTATGACTATCTTTAATTATTCGGAGAACTCATCAAAATTAGATTCAATTGTAGATGAGAATAAAGTTGTTTTGGAACAAAAATCGAACAGAGCTTTACAATTGGTCTTTAAATAAAAGGCTAATTTTTACCTTTTTCTAATCCTTCAATTATTTCGATATCGTTTTCGAAGTACATCTTTTTTTCTGTACCGAAAGCATAAAGCGTAAAGCTACCTTCTTTCCTTCCATTAACCCAATTTCCTTTCATAGCTTGGGTTTTATCTTCTGAAACTTGTTCGCAGTAACCATGTGGTTTGCCATCTTTAAAACTACCTGTAATGCTACCATCTGGGGTTTTGAGATACCCTTTCCCATTGAAGTTGTTGTTTACCATTTCGCCTTCATAGTAATAGGAGGTTCCCATTACGTAAACTCCTTTACCTTGCATTAAATCTTGAAACCAACCTCCGTCGTAACCCGATTTGTTTACATAAGTGACCTTACCTTTTCCATGTCTTTTTCCCATAACATAGTTTCCTGTGTAGGAATAACCTTTGGTTTTGGAATAATATGCTCCCTCACCCCAAAAAAATCCTAGCTTAAACTCACCACTGTATTTGTTTCCAAAGGAGTCAATATACTCTCCTTTACCATGAGGTAATCCATAGGACCATTCTCCTTCATAAATTGCAATGTCTTTACCCCACTTCATTATTCCATTACCTGAAACAACATCTCCACTAACATACTGACCATCAGGCAAAAGTCTAACACCCCAACCCCTATAAACACTTATGTAATGCTCTTTAAGCTTTTGAGTTGTAGCAGTAACTTTAATCACGGAAATTTGACCATCTAGAAAATAGAATTCTGTAATGTCGTTGTCCGTAGTATATAATTTCTTAAATGGATTTTCACGATTTTCCTCAAGATTTCCAATTTTTGCTTCAATCTGAGATTCAGTCATTCCCCAACTCAAACCATAAGGTAATTCAAGTGCATATTGATTGTACGTATAGCCACTATCGTACATTGATATACGATATAAACCCATATCTGAATTGTATTCTAGAGTAGCTCCGCTAGATAAGTAATCGAGTTTGTATGTTTTCTGAAACGGTAAAAAAGATTCAATCGTTTCATTTCGTTCTAGTTTAGAAGTATAATTAACAACTTCAAGTGAATTTAGACCTTTACCAAGATAAGTTAGAGGACTTTGAGCGGTAACATTACTTAACACTACAAAGCTTGCAACTAGCAATAAAACTCTATACTTTATTTTCATAACTAAATTAGGATACAAATGTATTTGGTTCTCAGCCGCTCTCACCATTTTTACTATAAACATTTATTTTTTTTAGATATTTCTAATACTAGAAGAGATAACGAAGAAAATAGTTGCCTTGTTATACCGCAAATTATCAAACAATTAATATAACATTAATGTTAGTTTTGCGACACTTTAAGAATGACAAAGCATAAGGTAACGTTTAGGTTTGAATCTGAACCGGATAAAATTGTAACTGTTGAAGTTAATCAAGGTGATTCTGTACTTGATGCAGCATTAGACAATGGTATCGAACTGAATCATAATTGTGGTGCAGTATGTGCCTGTAGTACGTGTCAAGTTTATATAGATAAGGGCATGGAAGATTTACCAGAAATATCTGATAAAGAAGAAGATTTTATTGATAGAGCAATTAATCCTAAAATCAATTCAAGACTTGGTTGCCAATGCGAGATAAATTCAACTATTGAAGTTACCATTCCAGATCAAAGTAGTATTATAGGACATTAGAAATGAGCGAAAATAAGTTTTACGAACCACCAATGAATTGGTCAGATTATGAAGATATAGCTTTAGCGTTATATGAAAAATTTGGAAATGAATTTGGTGAATCAAAAATATACCGACTTCGATTTACAGATCTTTTAGCTTGGGTTCTTGAGTTGCCCAATTTTGAAGGGAAAAAAGAAGACTGCAATGAAGGCCATCTTGAAATGATTCAAAGCAGTTGGGTGTATGAATGGAGAGATAATCAATAATTAAGACTATGATTCTAGATCGTTTTTCAGAAGTTGAAACATTTATTTTTGATGTAGATGGAGTTCTTACAGACGGTTCTGTAATGGCCACTGATGATGGAGAAATGCATCGTACATTTAATATCAAAGATGGTTTTGCATTGCAGTTTGCAGTAAAAGCAGGATATACAATTATTATAATAAGTGGGGGTAATTCTGAAGGAGTTAGAACTCGATTAAAAAGTTTAGGTATTGTACATGTTCATACAGCAATTGCTGATAAACGAGCTTTACTTTCTAAATTAGAACTTGAATCTGGAGTTGACCTATCAAAAAGCTTATATATGGGAGATGACTATCCAGACATCTCAGTAATGAATATGTGTGGAATTAAAACTTGCCCAAATGATGCAGCTTGGGAAATACAGGATAAATG
>JABDQY010000085.1 GCA_013042025.1 Bacteroidia bacterium | reverse complement strand
GTTATAAATGTTTTTATGTTCAAGAAGCTTATCCACCACCCAAATTTGTGTTTGTTCTTCCCACTCACCATACATTGAGTAAAACAATGATTTGTTGAAGAGGTAGAGTGTCAAAGGATTGTGATTATTAATAGTGCATAGAAGTTGCCACACCACTTTCTTTTGATTCTCTTTTAAATCGCTATGTGGATGCAGTAAGTAGGGTCTCAATTTATCTGAAACCGAATACGATTGAATAGCTTTGTCATCTTTCAAAATTGAAAGCAGTTTCTCAAGCTCAAAATACTCTTCTGGCATAATATGTTCTGAAAGAAGTTTATTAATTACTCCTTTTTTCTGCGTTTTATTCAAAGCATGATATTGAATAGTTTTATCAAAACCATTAACTGTTCTTAGTAGAATGAAATCTTTAATTAGTTCTACCAGAATTGGATGTGATTTGTATATTTCTAAATCGTTTGAAATAATGTTATTGTTATACAGGTAGCTAAGCAGCTGATGATCTCCGATATTGAATTCAATATGACCATGAGTTGATTCACCTGAGACCGCTGATTCTTTGTTAGAGAAAACCAATAATGGCTTATCGCTATTTAGGTTTTTGAAAACATATAAGCCGTTGAATGCGAGAGTGTAATAGTTCTCTATGTCAACAAATGGTGTGTTCGGAATTTCGAATTTTTTAAATCTTAGGTCTCCATGCTTTTTACTACTTTCAATTATGTCGTTTCTAAGTTTTTGATTTGACCACGCTTGTGGTACATCATAAAACTCCCGTATTAAAGCTCTTTGCTCTTGAGCTGCTTTCATAATGCGATCAACGGAATAGAAGACAACAGTGATATAATCAATCATAAGCAAATCTTGTGGAGACCGAAATGCTGTAACTTCTTGATCCAGTTCAAACCACAAACCGCAAACAGCAGTGATATCAGCGATTTGCTCTTTATATAATTTGAATATTAGCTTATGGATTTGAGAATCGAATGTATGAAAAGGCATGTAGATTGGCCCAAATTCTTGTTCAGGACTGATTATAATACCAAAAGGATTTGCTAAACCATGACACAGATAAGTTCTATTTCCTTGTTCCTCAGCAATTTCTGGACTCCAACCCCATCCGTCAATATGAAAAGATTTAAGTTTAGTAGGAGTTAATCCTATGTCAATCAAACAGTTATTATATCGCTTCACTATTAGCGGGTTATTTACCGCAAATAGGTTATCTGCAAACAATCCATTTTGAATGAGTTTAATCATTTATTATTCCACTATTAAGTTGTTGGTTTGCTTGTTGTTGAATGTACATTTCTCTCGCACGCATCTTTATTTCTCTATTAATACCCGTTTCGTTTATTCGAATTGCGTTCTCTATATAGTTTAATGCTTCAAATATGCGAACATGACCAAATGAAGCTCCTTTCATGTTTTGTTTCATTAAGTCCTTAAGTATGGTCAATTTTTGATCGTAGTTTTTGGTAAAAAAGTCATTGGGGTTATCCCACCATATTTCCGGGAGGTCAAAATCAATTAATCTTGCATCTACTGCTTTTTGAATATTTCTTAAGTCTCGCGAAGAAAAGAATGGATATTGATCCAAAATACTGTCATAAAATGCTCCAAAGAATTCATGAGAGTTTAAATCGATATTTTGTTTAGTAGTATTATAGATATCTTCTACTTTATGATTCTTAAAACTGTATTTATCCGCAATTAAATCATTAATAGAATTGGCTTCTTTCTGGGCATCCATAAACGTGTAATCCTTTGGTTTTGTATTGTTTACAAAGTTTTCATCTAATTCAGAATACTTCTTCCACCACAAATAATCTTGATCCATAAAATCGTATTTTGTTGAGGCTCCTTCCATAGATATCCTCATTTGAATTCGGGATAGAACAGCCTTATCAATTTGATCTGGAATGTTTGTAAATAAACTCATCAATCTATTTCCGTGATTAACCGCATATGCACCTTCGGTGTTTCTTAAAAAAACCCCTATAAATTCTCGTACACCTGCAGAAACTCCTTGTCTAGTTCGTTCTTCTAGGTTGTTTTCTGCATCGTCTATTGGAGCAAATACTATCTTATTTGGATCTTGCATTGGTTTAAACCATTCCATTGCACGTTCTGCAGTTCCTCCTTGAAAAGTAGAAACAATGTTTTCTGGCAATGGCCAAAAGAGAAAGTGCAAACCAAGTTGATCACAACGTTCTTGAAGTAATGTAGCGGTTGCAGCAATTAACATGCTTTTACCCGTTCCTGGCTTTCCATCTGCCATAGTTATTGATGGAAGACCTCCCAACTCATTCATAGGGTTCTTTTTTGCATCAATATCGTAACAAAGCAACCGTTCAGCATACCGTTTGAACATGTGTTTTGCTTCTTTGTTTGATACAATTTCTTCCATTCTCGTTGGATTAAATTGCATTCCCTTAACCCTAGCGGCTGAATGAGTTTCAAACCCTTGAAGTACAAACTCCGAATTTTCTAGTTTGTAGTGATTTTGAGTAAATATCTCGCTATATTTTAGTGCATTTTTTCTTAACTGAATTTCTTCAATAACTCGTTCAAAATAAAGTAAGGTTATTTTTAAAAAGTGTAAATCCGTGTTTACAACTCCAGATCGCTCCAGATACGCAGCATAGTAATACATCGTACATTGAATTGCCTTGGACGGTCGTGTTAAACTAATCTGAGGAATTCCATTAAAATCCATTTGAATAGAGGCAACCTCATCTGCCATAAAATCACTTAAAGCGTATAAAATGTATGATGAAGCACTGTACACTAAAATTGCAGATTGAGTTTGACTTTTGTCATGAAATTCAGGTAATTCAGACTGATGCAAATCTCCATTCGTGTTTTTTTGTTGCAAGAGCTCTAAGCCACTGGCTTCAGAATAAAGGTTAGCTACATGTTTTCCCAGAGAGTAACCTCTTCTTAGTGCATTCAAAATCTGATTACAAGTGTTTGAAAGGAGAACTCTATCATCGCTTATTCTTACTGCAGCTTTTATGATTGAAATTTCGTCTTCTTGCTGTATTTCCAATGCTCTATTTACATTGGTTAAGAAGTTTAAGTCCACAGAGGAATTTGAAGTCTTGTTATCTGGTTTCCAACTTACTTGTTTAAGGTATGCTGTAATATCTTCTTTGTATTCAAGAAGGTCTTCCTCTTTTATCTTTAACAATGATGATTCTTGTTTTTCCATATCAATTATAAATGTACGCAGGTACGGAAAGCTCTTTTAAAGCTTCTGGGTTTGTATCGTTTAAATATTGTAAGACACGATGGGATGTTATCATATACTTATCCATTTGAGATATCATTTTTTCCATACATTCTTTATTGGTTTCATCGATATGGAATACTTGTCTTAATTCCCCTTTTGACAAGAAGGATTTGTTCATTTTTTCACCGATTGAAAATACCACTTCCGTTTGATATGTGCAGATAAAGTCTTCTTCTGCAAAGTGATTCAAAAGAAGCAAAGTATAGGGATGTTTGTCTTTAGCATATTTTCCAAACACAGGACCAATTTCAATTCTTTTAAGAATTTTTGGTCGAATGTTTTCATATGAATTGTCAATATCCGAAGCAATAACTTTTAATGGAGAACTATTGTGAGTGCATCGTTTTATCACCTCTATAAAATCTAAGTCTCTTTTAATATCCGTGTTTTTATTGGAAACATTTGTTGGATTTTCAAAAACCATGGTATAAACAAAAGGCTTATTGGTAACACTATCAAATGATGCCCATGAATAAAAATAGGTTCGTGTTTGTTCTTTGTCTTTAGCCTCCTTTATAAGTTCAATCTTTCCGGGATTAAATTCAAAAAACAATTTATGAGCATTCAAATTATGGAAGTAGGATTGTTTACTCAATTGATGCAATGAGGTTTTAGGATCGCTGAACTTTTTCAGTAAATGATCTAGAACATTTTGTTTTAAAGACTCTTTTGTAGGCATTTTTGAAAGCTCACTCTCCTTCTTATGTAAATCGTCTCCTAACCTCTTAAATTCTAGGAAATTTGGAAACCCACTCTCAGTTAAATCAACCAGCATTGATTGATTTTGATCAAAAGAATATTTTAATCTAAATGCCTCAATTGTATTTAAAAATTTTTGTGAATATTCCTTTAATACTGTTACCTCCAAAGGTGTTTGACTAGTAATTTTGTCATACGAACTTAATAGAATATTAAGGGTGTGCTTTACATATTCGAAATAATCGCTATACGCATTTTCTCCTTCAAGAATACTCCTATCTAAAGAGGTAAAATGGTTGTTTATGTCAATTGTTTTCACTCTAAAAACCGTATTAATCTAGTAAATCATTTACAGTGTTTTCCTTAGAGTCCTTTTCTGCAGTTTTTGTACTATTTTCTCCAGTATTCTCATACTTATGTGAGAAAGTTTCACTTACATCAATACCAAATTTCTTGCTATGCTCATCCATTAATTTAGCATCTTCCTCTTTATATTTCGCTGTAGCTTCTGCCATTGCAACAAGCACTTTATGAAGTTCTGTCATTCGCTGAGGATGTTTTTTAACACGTGTAATTCTATCTTTCTCAGAACCTACAAGCACTTTGGCTGCAATCTCTGTTATTTTTTGATCTGTTTTAACTCCAGCCTCTTCATAAACAGATGCTGCTTCCTGAGCAGTTGCTGATTGAATTAATTGAAGTCCAGATTCATAAGTAGTTACTCGTTCCTCAGTGTCACTTTTCAATTGACCAATTAATTGTTTAAGGTTATTTTTTGTTGTTGTTTGAGCTTCTAAATGCACTACAATTTGATCCACAAATCGTTCTTTAGATTGAAAGATTCCTAGAGCTATGTTGAACTTACCTTTTAGGTTAGCTCTGAGTTCTTTTAAATCTGCAATTTTCTTTTCTTGAGCAGTATATTCAGGACTATTGTTTGCAAGCTCAGTTAACTCAGATTCAGATTGTTTTAGTTTTCCTTCAACCTCGTCTAAATCCTCTTTTCGCTCTTCCATTATCCGAGCAGCTTTTTCTTTGGTTTCAAATGCAAGTTCTTTCCTATTTTTAAGTGCACCAATTTGCTTGTCAACATCGAGAATCATGTTTTCGACGATACCAACCATACCCTGAACTTGGCTAATTATTCTGTTTAAGCTTTCGCCTATATCAGCATTTTTGAGACGATCTCTATATCTTTTTTGAGCTTCAACTTCAGCATTTTTAAAACCTTCTATTTTCTCTTCAAGCTCCTGTTTGGTATTTTTAACTTTTCTGTTTTTATAGCCAAATAAAATGTTCCATGCATTGGACAAATTTTCAGCATCTTTTGCTTCTTGTTCCGCTTCTTCTCGTGCCTTAGTTGCAACTTCAATTAGCTTTAACTCGGAGCTATTCAATTCTTGTAAATTGGCAAATTCTCCTCCACAACTATCGAGCATTGACCTCAAATGAAGCATGAGTTCTTGCAAGTCTGCTTCAGTAGCATTAACATCCCCATTTAAGGTTTCGAAATTGGCATTTATTATTCCACTTACTATATCTTCAGTAGATCTGTTATCTGCAACAGCTTGTTCAATTTCTTGTTCTATTTTGTCAAGCTTAGATGTAATATCCGTGCTTGTTTTCTTTTCAATTTTTGCCTTAAGGGCGTCTACTTTTTTTTGGTCTCCTAACTGGTCCAATAAATCAAAGGAATCTGACATAGTTTTTCGTAAATTTAAGTTTCCCAAAATTAGTCAAACCACTTGATAATTTTATATGGAAGCGAGAAAAGTAAGGTTTATTTAGTTAAACAAACAGCGATAGAAGCAAGACGAGTGATTCGATTCCGAATTAATTCCAATCTTCAATAATTTGAAGAGCTTCGTAAACATATGGATCTCTAATAACACTTTTCAACCAGTCTTCATTACGCTTCTTGCGAGATTCGTCTGCATTGATTTTTTCAATGTCAGCAGGAATATTTGAGGCTTCAAATCCGAGGATATCAGTTTTACCTAGGTCCTTAAACTTGTCACCCTCTTGTTTTTCATTTTCTTCTTTCAGCTTGTAATCCTTAAATCCTAGCGGATAAATGTTCACTTCTCGCTGCTTTTCCCATCTCCGTGCATTTTGCTCAATAAGTCGGAAAGTCTCATTTTGCTGGACACGTTTAACACTATTTTTATAAACCTTTTTCGGAACATTATAAGGTTTACTATTGTAGTCTGATCGCTGAATTTGATCCCAAACCATTGGATGATCATGCTCTTTTTCACCCGTTTTTATGTACATGTAGTTATCTGGAAGCAAGATATCTGAACTAACACCTTTTAGTTGGGTTGCATCACCATTTATACGATAGAATTTTTGTATGGTAAGTTTAACACTTCCTAATTCTGGAATATTCTTACTTCTCAACGTTTGATTTAGATTAAGAAATCGTTGAACTGTTCCTTTACCATGAGTAGAAGATGATCCGATGATAACAGCCCTGTTGTAATCTTGCATAGCAGCAGCCATAATCTCAGAAGCAGATGCACTAAACTCATTTACCATAATTACCAAGGCACCGTCCCATTCTGCACCCTCATATCGATCTTCCAATACTTGAGGTCTTCTTCCTTTTTCTTTTACTTGAACAATAGGACCTTGGTCAATAAACAATCCTGCCATCTTTACAACATCATCTAGAGAGCCTCCTCCATTATTTCGTAGATCAAGAATGATACCATTTACTTGCTCTGCTTTCAATTTTTCTACCTCAGTTTTCACATCTTTCCAGCTAAACCTCCCTCGTGGATTCCTGAAATCTGCATAGAAGCTTGGCAAATAAATATAGCCCGATTTCAGATTGTCTTTATCGTTAATAATTAGAGATTTTGCATATGTTTCATCTAAAACAACAATATCTCTTGTAATTGTTATGGCCTCTTCACTTCCGTCCGGTTTTCTAACTGTAAGTGTTACTTTGGTTCCTTTCTTTCCTCGAATTATTTTCACCGCATCATCAATTCTCCAATCGACAATATCAACAGCTTCTTCTCCTTCTTGTGCAACTTTTAGAATTAAGTCGTTTGCTTTTAAATCACCTTGTAAGGATGCAGGACCACCTGGGATAATCTTAGTAATTTTAATATATCCGTCTTTTTCTTGTAGTTGAGCACCAATACCTTCTAGTCTTCCAGACATTTGAATATCAAAGTTGTCTTTATCAGCCGGTGGGAAATAGTTTGTGTGTGGATCATATACCGCAGTAAGACTATTTATATAAACAGCCAAACGGTCTTGTCTGTCAAGTTTTTTTAGTCTTTTATACCAATCTACATGTGTTTTTAAAACACTCTTTCTAGCTTTTATTTCTAGACTATCAAACGTAACAGGAGTAAAAGATGTGTCCTTTTTTTCTATAGCTTTATCTTGTGCTAATTGATCGGCATAAAGTCGTGTTAAGACATTGTATTTCAAATATTTACGCCACCTTTCTTTAAGTTCAGTTTCGTCTTTTGCGTATGGTATGTCTTCACTAAAATCAACTGTTTCCTCGATTGAATAGTCGAATGGTTTGGCCAATAAGTCAGTAAAAATAGATTGAGTTAATTCTGTACGCTTATTAATAATTTTAAGTGAGGACTCAAAAAAAGTATATTGAGCGTTCTTCGATTCTTCATCTAAAGAATGTTTAAATTGTTCCAACGCATCAACATCTTCCTGAATAAGCATACGTTTATTGGGATCAATATTATTGATATACAGATTATATGCTTTTTCAGAATACGAATCATCAATGCTCACTGGATCGTAGTGTGCATTTTGTAAGCTTACATTAATGGCCTTTAGTAAAACATCTTCACCTTCATCTTGTGCTTTTAGATAGAATCCAAAGGCGATAAATACAAAGGGCATTAAGATAAAAAACTTATATTTAAACTTCATCATTATTAATAATGCGTCAAAGTAAGAAAAATTGTGTGGATGAGTACATATTCACCACCAAAAATGAACTAAAAACGATAAATCGATTTAGTACATCTCAAAAGATGAGAAAAAGAATGATGCTTCTCCTGCAGCATTCTCGTCACTATCTGAGCCATGAATCGCATTTGCATCGATAGATTTAGCATATTTGTTTCGGATAGTTCCTTCTGCAGCATCTGCAGGGTTTGTTGCTCCAATTAGTGTTCTAAAATCTTCTACGGCATTACTTTTTGTAAGTACTGCAGCAACAATTGGACCTGAAGTCATAAAGGAAACAAGGTCGTTAAAAAATGGTCTTTCTCTGTGAATACCATAAAACGCCTCAGCCTTCTCTTTGCTTAAGTGAAGGTATTTCATAGCTTTAATGGAGAAGCCACCTTCTATTATATCATTAATTATTTTACCAGTATGTCCGTTTGAAACTGCATCTGGTTTAATCATTGTGAATGTAATGTTTGACATTGTTTTTTCGATTTAGGGCGGCAAAAATAGAATTATCTCCTTCTTTTAACGAGTTTTGCGGCAAAAAATAAGTGCAAAACACAATATCACATAATTTAGACGACTTAAGGAAACATTCCGGTAAAATTGTAATTACAACGCATCACAAACCCGATGGTGATGCAATGGGATCAAGCCTAGGGTTATATAATTATTTTAAAGAGGCAGGAATAGAATCAACTGTTATTACACCAACAGATTATGCCGATTTCTTATGGTGGCTTCCTGGAAATGATAAGGTTTTAATTTTTGAAGGTAACGAAGAAGAAGCAAATAGAATTATTGCTAATTCGGAGTTGGTCTATTGTTTAGACTTCAATGCTCTCGGAAGAATAAACGAAATGGGGAAGTCTATAACCGATAGTAATGCCAAAGTAATTTTAATTGATCATCACAGAGACCCTCAAGACTTTGACGATGAACGTTTGTGTTCAATTGGTGCAAGCTCAACTTGTGAGTTGATGTATTATTACATTAGCAAACATTTAAATGTTGAGTTCATGACTAAAGATGCTGCTGAATGCATTTATACTGGATTAATAACTGACACAGGGTCATTTCGATACAACAGCACAACTGGAGATACTATTAGAACAGCTGGAGCCTTAATAGATTTGGGTGTACAACCGTCAAGCTTATATGAGCGGCTTTTTGACCAAAACAGATTAGAACGACTTCAATTACTTGGATATTTTCTATCAAAGAAGATTACATTAATAGAAAATGGTAAAGTGGCATTGTCTCATTTAACTATCAAAGAATTGGAGGATTTTAATGTAAAAACAGGTGATACAGAAGGTTTTGTTAATTATGGCTTAGGAATTAAGGGGGTAGAGATGAGTGCATTAATTATCGATAGAGGATCCTTGGTAAAAATGAGTTTTAGAAGTAAATCGGATTTCCCATGCAATGAGTTTTCTGCAGAGTTTTTTAACGGTGGAGGGCATAAAAATGCTGCTGGTGGAGCAAGCAAAGAGTCTCTTGTAGAAACGCTTTATAAATTTAAATCTGCTATTAAATCATATTCTGAATATTTATGATCAAAAAGAGCCTATTTATTGGAATTGTAATGGCCATTTTAGGATGTAATGGCACTAATGATTATTCGCAAATTGGTGGTATAGAATATCGCAAAGGAAATAAATTGTGCATTGATTCTGCCAAAACTCATTGGCTTGTAGATCTAGAATTAAAGAACGGAAATGATTCCACATACCTGAATACCAACAATATAGGAAGAAAAATTGAGGTGCATACTGCCCAACTTGACACCAATACCTCCTTGATAAAGCTTCTTGCTAAAGTTTGCACAAATGATAGCATCGATCTTGTTCTAAATGCAGATAGTTTTTATCTAGCTTTTGGAGGGAAACCTCCGTTAACTTTAGATAAAAGTAAGCCAATAAAAGCGAGACTATGGATGAGAGATAAGTTAAATGACTTACAATACTTAGCACATAAGCAGGTTTTTGAAAATGAAGGAATGGAGCGGTTTATTAAGAAATCGGGTTGGAATGGTCAACAAGATTCTGTAACAGACATTTACTTTGAAAAACTAAAAATTTCAGATGTCGGAGTACAAGACTTTAAGAAGGTTAAATTGAAGTATGTCATAAAGTCTATATATGATAATGTGATTGCATACAGTAAAGATGGAGATCCATTGATTTACGATACATCAGATAAGAGTATATTGCGTGGAATTCAATTTTTGGCAAACAAACTAGCAGTGGGTGAGAGCCTGAGGGCTGTTGTGCCTTCATCGTATGCATTTGGACCTGATGGAAATAGTCAAGTCCCGGGGTATATGCCAATCATAATTGAACTTGAGTTGCTTGAAATTCTTGAATGAAAAAGATAAAAAGTATAGCCGATACATGGGTAAGATTGCTCTCGATTTTTTCGAAGAAGCAAAAATCCAAATACATGGTTATGGTGTTTTTAAGTGTACTAAGTGCACTCATTGAAATTGCAGGAATTTCAGTTTTACTTCATACCGTATTATCAATTCTAAAGCCAAATTTTATTCAACACAACGTCTTCACCTCTTTCTTATCCAAAGCCTTGGGCGTTGAAGACCAGATTCATTTTGTTGCGATTATAACCTGTCTACTTTTTATATTCTATGTTGTTAAGAATGTAGTTATCGTTCAGATCAACAAAAGCCAAGTAAAATTTGCTTTTGAAGCAACAGATGATTTATCAGCAAAGCGATATAGTGAGATTGCCAATAATGATTTGCTATACTTTAAGAATAGGAAATCTTCAGAGATAATTAATGAGCTTTTTGGAGCAGCTTTATTTTTACCAGAAACAATTATAATTCCAAGTATTATGCTCCTCTCAGAGCTTTCAATTTTAGTACTAATGTTGGGTTCAATACTTTTTTACAAACCCTTTTTGTTCCTATTCACTATCCTAACAATAATGCCTGCAGCTGGCTTCTTGATTTTTTATAATAAGAATAGATTAGGTAAAATGGGTAAAGAGGTACATAAGATTAATCCAACTCTTTATGAAAACATTAGTCAACTAACCCAGGGTATAGCAAGCATCAAACTTTGGAAAGGAACCTCATATTTTGAAGAGGAGTTCGAAAGAGAGAAGGCAAAACTTTTTAAATTCAAAAAATCCATATATGTGAGCTCTCAGTTTATTCCAATGCGTTTATATGAAGTGGTAGCTATAGGAGGCATTTTGTGTGTTGTGCTTTTCGCATTAGTAACCAGTAAAGGAAATAGCAGTCTAATTTCATATGTCTCAATCTATGCAGCTGTTTCATTTAGAATGTTGCCAAGTGTGAATAGAATTTTAGGTGCGTTCAATAATTTAGCAACTAACAGTTATGTGTTAGATTATTTTAAGAATGAAATTTCTGAAACGGTAGAAAAGCCGTCACTAAGTAAAGCACAATTGAAATTTAATGAAGTCATTAAATTAGAAAATTTCAGTTTTTCATATTCAAGTTCAGAGGTCATTTTTAAGAACTTAGATTTTGAGTTAAGAAAGGGAGATTTCATTGGAATTACAGGAGCAAGTGGAGCAGGGAAATCCACCTTTATTAACTTGCTATGCAGACTATTTGAACCAACAGAAGGAATATTAACTATGGATAATCTGGTTATTAACGAAGACAACAAGGAAGCATACCGATACTTATTTTCTTATGTAAAACAAGATGTTTTCATGCTTAATACGAGCATAATGCACAATGTTGCATTTTTACAGGATGATGAAGACGTGAATTTAGAAAAGGTTAAGCTGTGTTTGGCTCAAGTAAATTTACTTCCATGGGTTGAAAGTTTGCCAAACAAATGGAATACTTCGGTTGGTGAATTAGGAAACCAGATTTCCGGTGGACAAAAGCAACGAATTGCAATTGCAAGAGCGTTGTATAAAGAGGCTGAGATTTTCATTTTTGATGAAGCCACGAACAATCTAGATAAGGAATCCATTACCCAAACGTTAGATTCAATCAACCATCTTAAGGAAGCAGGTAAAACGGCAATATTTATTACACACAAGAAAGAAGAGTTAAAGATGTGTAATAAGGTTTATCAACTTAAGGGTCAGCATTTAATTGAAATATAAAAAGCTAAAATACCTTGGCATTGCATTAACATTTTGGCTCCTAATTGGAAGTTGCTTTCAGTTTCGATCTTCTGATAGAAAGCAATTGAAAGAGCTTAAACAAACGAGCAAACTCTTTTATGTTGATATAGGCACAAAATTAGCTGAAGGAAGGAATATTCATTTTACTCAAGTAGGAAAAGACTCTACCAAACCTACGGTTGTTTTCATTCACGGTTCTCCAGGTTCTTCCAGTAATTTTATGCAGTATGCAAAAGACACTGCAATGCTAAATCACTTTAATGTTTTATTAATAGATCGCCCCGGATTTGGTTATTCTGATTTCGGGAAGTCTGAGCCAAGTATTTCTAGACAAGCAAAAATGCTAAGTTCGGTCGTAAGCCAGTTTAATAATCAGAGATGCATACTTGTTGGTCACTCGCTTGGGGGTCCAATTATTTGTAAAATGGCAATGGATGATTCCGAAATTGCAGATGGGTTATTAATTATTGCAGGGTCAGTTGCACCTGATTTAGAACCAGTGGAGAAATGGAGAAAACCAATGTCAAAAAAATGGCTGAGTTGGCTAATGCCTAAAAGTTTTAGAGTGAGTAATGAAGAAATAATTCCTGTAAAAGAAGAATTAACTAAGATGGAAACATTGTGGGATAAGATAACTATAGATGTAAAGATTATACAAGGAGGAAGAGACAAGTTGGTTCCATCTGGAAATGAAGATTATGCTGAAAAGAAGTTGATTAATGCAAGAAGCGTGGAAATATTTAGGTATCCAAAGGAAAACCATTTTATACCCTTTACTGAGCCTCACTTGGTCATTGAAGCTTTGCGTCGGTTCTAGCGTTTTGCAGAAAGATTCTTTTTACTTACATCAACGAGGAATTTCTTAGATAAAAAATGCCTTCCAAGTAAAATGGGAAAACGCATATCATGTCGCTTACTTAAATTAAATATGGCCTTATAGTTTTCTCCAAACAACACAATATCTAAGGGAACTTGGTATCTGTATTCAGCGGTACCTGTAGAACTCTTAACCTTTTTTTGCCAAAAGGTTGAAGTTGAGATTATGGTTCCATTGTATTGTTTACTCCTTTCATCTAGAAGAATAAAACTAAGTATTTTAACCCCGTTTAAGTCTTTGAGTTTAATATAAGAGCAATCTATTGAGCAATTATAGGCACCCGTATCAACCTTGCATGGAATCTGAAATAAATCAGATTGAGGAATGTCAAGAACATCAACAATACCAATTGTTTTTTTTATAGTTTTGATTACATCCATTTTTTTCGTTTAAATAAGAAAATGATGTACCCACTAACACTCAACATAATCCCAACAATTATTGGGTAAGCATATGGGTGAGATAGCTCTGGCATATTAGTAAAATTCATACCGTAGAAGCCAGCAATGAAAGATAGTGGAATAAAAAGAGAGGACATAATGGTTAACCATTTTATCATCTCATTTAGCTTGTTGTTTTGCTGTGAAAAATATAAGTCTGAAAGACTTTTTGTGTTCTCCAATTGCCGAGTATAAGAGTCAAGGCAATATTTTGCATTATGAATTATCGAAGATAAAAGTTTACGAACAAAACCTGTTATTAAAGGGGACTCTGAGTCATAAACACTGTTTAAAACATCAGTTGCAGCCCGAATATCTTTATGAGTAGTTGAAAGCTCTTTCTTTTTTTCATGAATTTGAGACAGTAAGATACTATTGTGATTTAAATTTAAATCTTCTTCCATCTTTAAAAGCAAAGATTCTGATTCATCAGCAACTAAAGTGTATTGGTCAATTAATGCGTCACAAAGTAAGAAGAAGAGGTAGTCAATTCCCTTTCTTCTAATTAATCCAAAATTATTTTCAATTCTAGATCGAATATGATCAAAAATATCATCTTCGTTTTCTTGAAAGCTAATTAAGTAATTATCTCCGATTATAAAACTAATGTGCTCAGTACCTTCAACTTCTGGTTTAATCATTTTAAATGAACAAAACAGATGTTTTTCCGTGAACCAAGTCTTTGATCTAAGCGAAAAATCAACGGCATCAGCCATAAGAAACGGATTAATTCCGTAATATTCTTCTAACTGCTCAAGAGTCTTTTTGTTTTCAAGCGGATAGAGGTTTAACCACGTAGTATCTTCTTTGTTTTGAGTTAGAAATGTACTTATTTTACTCCAATCACTTACCTTGATTCTATTATAGTTAGCATCACTAAATGCAATACAATCTATATGTATAGTGCCGTCATCCTTGGGAATATTGAGCGAAATGGGGCTATGAAATAATTTTTTAGATTTTTTCTTTCTGCTCATGATTTTTGTAAACAATTGTTCGATGTGGGAATGGAATTTCAATACCATTTTCTTCGAAATCTTTTTTAACGGTCTGATATAAGTCAGTTCTTAGCATAAAACCATCATGTTGAGATTCTGTCCATATATATGCTCGGAGGGTGATTGAAGAATCATCCCAGGATATCACTCGAACATCAATATCTTCAGTAACTTCTTGTTTTTCTATCTCAGATCGATAATCCATCTGAAGGCTATGCTGTTTTGCATGTTTTCTAATTATGGAAATTGCCAACTCAACATTTGAATCATAGCTAATTCCAAAAGGGATTCTATTCAAAACCCGAGGATCTTTTAAAGTTGAGTTATGTATTGTTTCGGTACTGATTAGTGAATTTGGAATCACAATTCTTTTGTTTTCAAAATCTTTGATTACAGTATGTCTTAAGGTAATGTCTTCCACATAGCCTTCATTAATTTGCCCTACACGAATTAGGTCGCCAACTCGAAATGGCTTAAACAACACTAAAAAGACTCCTCCAATAATATTTGAGAACGCTTGTTGCGATGCAAATCCAATTATTGCTGCAAAGATTCCTGCACCGGCAAAAAGAGTCTTCCCGATATGCTTAAACTGGGGTATAGTATAAATTATGGCCATTACAGCGATGGTGTATACTAAAAATGCAAAAGTGTTATAGAAGAAATTTAAGCTAGTTACAGGAAATTCCTTGTCAGTTGGGTCATTATATGTTTTTTGCAAGTACCTCCTAATGACATATTTACCTATAGTTACCAAGGCATATGAGCCAACTACGATTATCGCAATTGAAATAAGTTCTTGATTTCCTAGTTTCATGTCCATTTAATTAATGCACTAGCCCAGGTAAAACCACTTCCAAATGCTGCTAAGCAAATTAAATCTCCTTTATTAATGCGGCCATGTTGTTTAGCCTCAGCCATAGCAATAGGAATAGAAGCGGCGGTTGTATTACCGTACTTTTGGATATTATTGAACACCTGGTCATCAGTTAGTTTCATAGTACGTTGAATAAACTGAGCTATTCTAAGGTTTGCTTGATGTGGAATAAGCAGGCTAATATCTGTTGATTCATAACCGTTTTGTTGAAGAGCTTCTCCAATTACTTGTGGAAATCGAGTTACCGCATGTTTAAACACAAAATTACCGTTCATATAAGGATAATAGGAAATGTCGTTAGGATCATTTTCTTTTAAAATTTGAGGCACCCAATGTGAAGTACTCGGTCTTAGAAGGGCTAATTCTTCGGCATGCATTCCTTGAGAATGCAAATGAGTTGAAAGAATCCCACCGGTTTCATTTTCGTTATTTGAAGCTGAAACAATAGCCGCTCCTGCACCATCACCGAAAATGACCGACACTCCTCTTCCTCGAGTTGTTTTGTCTAATCCCCCACTTTGATATTCTGAGCCAATAACAAGAATGTTTTTGTACATCCCCGTCTTAATATACTGATCTGCAACTGAAATTGCATATACAAAACCACTGCATTGGTTTCTCACGTCTAAAGCACCTATTGTATCAAGTTCTAATTCTTTTTGAACAGAAACACCTGGTCCAGGAAAGTAATAATCTGGACTTAGTGTTGCAAAGACAATAAAGTCAATATCGTTTTTATCAATTTCAGCATCTGATATAGCATTTAAGGCTGCTTTAACTCCCATTGATGTAGTGCTATCATCTGCATCACCGACCCACCTTCTTTCTTTGATTCCAGTTCTTTCGGTAATCCATTCATCATTGGTCTCAATGATTTTTGAAAGATCATCATTAGTAACTATATTTTCTGGGACATAAAAGCCAAGCCCACGGATTATTGACCTATTCATAATAGGTGCAATTTAGCAAGAAATAATGAATTAATAAGAGGGGTTACTTTAGCTTTCGCTTAACTTCAACTTCTCTAAATCCTTCGATTAGGTCTCCAATTTGAATGTCGTTGTAGTTTTTGATTTGCATACCACATTCATATCCTTTATTTACCTCTTTAACGTCGTCTTTAAAACGTTTAAGAGATTCAAGCTCTCCAGTATAAACAACAACACCTTCTCGTATAAGTCGGATTTGATTGTCACGGTACATTTTACCTTCAATCTGCATACAACCTGCAACAGTGCCAACTTTCGTAATTTTAAAGGTTTCTCTAATTTCAGCAGTACCTGTGATTTCTTCTTCAAGATCAGGATCTAGTAATCCTTCCATTGCAGACTTAATTTCATCAATAGCTTGATAAATAATAGAGTACAATCGAATCTCAATTTCTTCGCTTTCAGCAAGTTTTTTAGCACTTGGAATTGGTCTAACTTGGAAACCTATTACAATAGCATCTGAAGCTGTAGCGAGGAGAACATCATTATCGGTAATTGGTCCAACAGATTTATGAATCACATTAATCTGTATTTCTTCGGTAGATAATTTGATAAGAGAATCCGACAATGCTTCTGCAGATCCATCCACATCTGCCTTAATAATTAAATTAAGCTCTTTGAAGTTACCTACGGCAAGTCTTCTTCCAATTTCTTGTAAGGTAAGGTGCTTAGTAGCTCGAATACCTTGTTCTCTTTGCAATTGCTCACGTTTGTTAGCAATCTCTTTAGCAGTAGACTCGTCATCCATAACTTGGTATGTTTCACCTGCTGCCGGAGTACCAGAAAAACCAAGTATTGAAACCGGTGATGATGGTCCAGCTATTTCTACTGCCTGTCCACGTTCATTGAACATAGCCTTAACTCTTGCATAATGCTGTCCGGCAACTAAAGGATCTCCAACTCTTAAAGTTCCTTCTTGTACCAACATAGAAGCTACAACACCTCTACCTTTTTCTAGCTTAGCTTCTAAAACTGCACCTCTTGCATGTTTGTCCGGATTTGCTTTAAGTTCTAATAATTCAGCTTCAAGCAAAACTTTCTCTAACAGTTCTTCAATATTTAATCCATTTTTAGCAGAAACTTCTTGAGTTTGGAATTTACCACCCCATTCTTCTACTAAGATGTTCATTGTAGAAAGTTGTTCTCTTATTTTATCAGGATTAGCTCCATCTTTATCAATTTTATTGAATGCAAAAACTATTGGAACTTCTGCAGCTTGGGCATGACTAATTGCTTCCTTAGTTTGTGGCATAACTGCATCATCAGCAGCAATTACAATAATAGCTATATCGGTAACTTGAGCACCTCTAGCTCTCATTGCAGTAAAGGCTTCGTGACCAGGAGTATCAATGAAAGTAATATGATCCCCTTCTGGAAGTTGCACTTCATATGCGGCAACGTGTTGCGTTATACCTCCAGCCTCACCTGCAATAACATTCGCTTTTCGAATATAATCTAGTAAAGATGTTTTACCATGATCTACGTGACCCATAACAGTAACGATTGGGTGACGTGGTTTTAAATCTTCAGGATTATCTTCTTCCTCTTCAATTTCAATAGTCTCGTCTGCATCAACAAAGTTTACTTCGTAGCCAAATTCTTCAGCAACAATTTGAAGTGTTTCTGCGTCAAGTCTTTGGTTGATGGATACCATCATACCTAGAGAAAAACACGCACTTATAATTTCATTGACACTAACATTCATCATATTAGCAATGTCATTTGCTGTTACAAATTCGGTAACATCAATTATTTTGCTTTCAATCTGCTCTTGAAGCTGTTTTTCTTCCCACTTCTTTTTATGTTCTTGTCTTCTAAACTTTCTGGCTTTTTGTCTCACCTTACCTCCATGGGATGGTGTTTGCTTTTGACCAGACATTTTAGCTAATGTTTTTTTGATTTTATCCTGGATCTCTTTTTCAGAAACCTCTTCTTTATTGCCTCCAGCTTTTCTATCTCTGTATCTTTCGTTTCTAAGTTTCTCAGCGGTTACTTTTTCTCCTCTTATTCTTTTACGCTTTTTCTTGGTTTCGCTTTCTTTCTTTGGTTTTTCTTTCTTAACCGGTTTTACGATTTTAATATTTCCAAGAACCTTAGTCCCTTTTAGCTTTTTGTATTCTGTTTGCTTGATATCAGCTTCTGCTGCTTCTTCTTCAGAAACTTCTTTGGCTGGTTCTACAACTGGTGGTTTTTCAACCTTCGGTTTAGAAGTACTTGCTTTCTTTGCGGGTTTAACAGGCTTTTTGATTTCTATGTTACCAAGAACCTTTGGACCTTCAATTTTAGTCTTATCCTTAGCTTCTGTTTCCTTTTTAGCAACAACTTTTTTAATCGGTGCCTTCTCCTTTGTGCTAGGTGATTCAGTTTTTGGCGTAATCGATTTTTCAATTGGTGCAGGTGCTTCCTCTTGCTTTGGTTTAGTAGATAAAGTAGTGTCTTTGACAAGAATAGTATCAACTTTCGGGAATTCTTCAGCAGGTTTTTCAACCTTTGGTGTTTCTTTAATTTCCTTAGTTTTTACATCTTTTCTGATATTAATTTCTAGTTGTTTAGATTCTTCTTTGGCCATTTTATCTTTTTGATAAAATCCGACCAAGTCTTGATACATTGCATCATCAATTTTTGCAGTAATTTTAGCTTCAACTTCAAAGCCTTTTTCTTGCAAATGTTCTACAATTGTTTTCCAACTAACATTAAATTCAGTTGCAACTTTGTTTATTCTATATGTCTTGTTCTTGTCAGCCATCTACGCTTAGCGTCGTTCGAAAATAATACTTTAATCCATATTGTATTATTTAATCAAATTCTGCTTCTAATATTTTCTTAATTTCTGTAATTGTTTCTATCTCAAGTTCAGTTCTTGAAACCAAATCTTCATTGGTCATATCAAGAACACTTTTAGCTGTATCCAAGCCAATCTTTTTCAGTTCATCTAAGATCCACTCATCTATTTCATCCGCAAATTCATCCAAATCAACATCCATTTCTTCACCTTCATTTGTTTCTCTATAAACATCAATACCGTACCCTACAAGTTTGCTTGCAAGTTTAATGTTGTGTCCACCTTTTCCAATTGCTAAAGATACTTGGTCTGCGGGCAAGAATACATCAGCCTTGCTAGTTTCCTCATCTAATGCAATAGAAGAGATTTTAGCAGGACTTAAGCTTCTTTGAATGAGCAGTTGTGTATTTGAGGTAAAGTTAATTACATCAATATTTTCATTTTTTAATTCACGTACAATACCATGAATTCTACTTCCTTTCATACCCACACAAGCTCCAACAGGATCTATTCTATCGTCATAGCTTTCTACTGCTACTTTAGCTCTTTCACCTGGTTCACGTACAATTTTCTTAACTGTAATTAAACCATCCAGAATTTCAGGTACTTCTAATTCAAATAATCGTTCCAAGAATTCAGGTGCAGTTCGAGACAAAATAACTTTTGGATTTGAATTGTACATCTCAACTCGAAGCACAACCGCTCTCACGTTGTCTCCTTTTTTGAAGAAGTCACGTGGAATCATTTCACGTTTTGGAAGAATTAGTTCATTTCCTTCATCATCCAAAATCATTATTTCATTTTTCCAGATTTGATATACTTCACCAACAACAATTTCCCCAACACGATCTTTGTACTTTTTATAGAATTCGTCTTTTTCTAATTCTAGAACTTTAGATAATAATGTTTGACGTGCAGTTAGGATTGTTCTTCTTCCGAAATCTGACATGCTAATTTCTTCGATAGCTTCCTCACCAATTTCGTAATCATCTTCAAGCTTTTTAGCTTCTGAAATGCTGATTTCTTTGTTGGAATCTTCTACTTCACCTTCATCAACTATCTCGCGATTACGGTAAATTTCCAAATCTCCGTTATCTGTATTAACAATTACATCAAAATTATCATCTGAACCATATTTTCTTCTAATCATTGTTCTAAATACGTCTTCAAGAACACGCATCATTGTGGCTCTGTCAATATTTTTAAATTCTTTGAATTCTGAGAAAGATTCTACTAGTTGTAAGCTCATTTCTTTTTACGTTTAAAGGATATTATTACTTTACTTTTAATTATATTATCAAACAGTATGTTTTTCTGTTCTTTTTTGTGTTTTGATACGAAAACTTCCAAAATAAGATGGTCGTCCATTACTTCTTTAAGTTCTCCTTCAAACACAAGATCATCTTTGCATTCTATATTTAGTTTTCTTCCTATATGCTGAAAGTATTGACGCTTGTCAACCAACGGCTTATCGGCACCGGGTGAAGAAATCTCGTATCGAAAGGGAGAGTCTCCTAAGTCCATCTCATCTATTACTGCAGATACGGTTCTACTCAACTTACTGCAAACTTTGATACCAACCCCTTCTTTTCCGTCAATGAAGAATTTATAACTATTCCCAGCTTCGTTGCTTTCAACTGAAACTAAGAAATGATCTGACCCTTCCAATTCCTGCTGGATTAAATCTGTTATTGTTTTCTTGATTTCCAAAATTTCATGTAAGAAAAAAGGGGTTATTCAACCCCTTTTCCTCTTTTAATATTTGCAGCAAATTTACTAAAATTCTTAACATCTCAAAAATGAAACAGAAAAACAAAGTGTATTTTCTTACTTTTGGATTTCAAACGTTCAAAAAAGAAATGAAACTTAACACGAATACTATTAAAACACTTTTACTGATAGTTGGCTCTATAGCTCTAATGTCAAACAGGGGAGGTTCTCCAGGAGGAAGAACAGGTTCTTCCACAGATGGCGGTACATGTGCTACTAACGGAGGCTGTCATGGTCCAAAAATACCTACGCCGCAGGAGATGATTTCTACTAATATACCAGCTGCAGGGTATATTCCAGGGGAAACGTATACATTTACCGTATCAGCTACAAAAATGAATGTTCAAGTCTGGGGATTTGAGATGATGTGTGAAGATTCATCTGGAAACCCAATTGGTGTATTTGATACAACTGGAAATAATGAAGTAAGTGCTCTTCAAAATTCTAGTCGAGCAACGCACAAATTTGCAAGCACATCTAGCAACGGTTTTGTTTCATGGAGTGTAGATTGGGTGGCACCTGAGTCAGGCACCGGAGACGTTGATATTTATTGTGCAGTGCTAGCTACAAATAATTCTAATTCAACTGGAGGTGATAATGTTCTTATTGACACACTTACTCTTTCTGAAAATATATCAGCAATGGTTTCATCATTTAAAAGGTTAGAACTTAGAGCATACCCTAATCCAATTCTAAGCGATCTTAATATCTCAGGGATAGTTTCCAGTAAGGCTAAAATTGAAATATACAATTCTGAAATGAAACAGGTGAAGTCAATTCCTTTTGATCACAAAATTGATTTAAGTAATCTAACATCCGGAATGTACGTTTTAAAAGTGATTGACAAAGATGCTATCTTTATGAAGCACCTTATTAAGCAATAACAGTTACTTTTTCTGGAGAAAATAGACTATTGAACTTGATTTCTGGAAGGAAAATAATGCCATAAACCAAGAAATTAAACCAATGAAAAAGGTAAAAGGAAGGAAGGTAAACCTCTTTTTGTAAGAAGCACTAATCATAGAATTATAAAAAGGATCAAGAGGCAATTTTTTCATTTTCACAAGTTTAAATCCTCTGGCCTCAACAAATCTTCTAAAAGTATCTGGAACAAAATGCCATAAATGCCTAGGGGTATCATAACCGTTCCAATATTTACCGTAATAGCTCGCTTCAAAACACTGATGATTGGGCATGGCAATGATTAATGTTCCATTATCTGATAATCCAGAATGGAGCCTTTCAAAATATTCATCATAGCTATACACATGTTCAAAAACATGCCACATAGTTACAACATCGAAGCTTTCTGAGATTTCACCATTAATCAGTTGAGTTGGAGAAAAAGCTGTGATGTCATATTTTTCTTTACAAAGCTTTACTGCTTTATCACTAATTTCTACTCCTGTTACGTTGTAGTTCTGATTTTTCATATAGTTTAAAAAATATCCAGAACCAGAACCTATGTCCAACAACTTTTTGCCAATAGTAACATCTGAAATTAATCGCTGCTTATACTTCATCATTCGCTTTCGAGCAAAATGATAGATTATATTCACGAGTCCCTTCTTTGTATCGCTATGTTCAACATATTCCTCCGTTTCGTAGTACTTGCCAGCATTTTCAGGTAAAGGAGCATTTTCAATGAATCTAAAATCACAACTTTCACAAGCTACAATATTAAACGTCTCGTTAGATACCAGCCAGTCTGGTACAGCAATACTAGGTTTGAATTTTTCTCCTTTGCAAACCGGACAAGTATTAATAATTAAATGATTTTCCAAGATTTTATTTCTTTCTAATGTTTCGAATCGTTCGATATAATAGTGGTGGCATAAGATCAATTGCCAGGTTTACAATTTTGTTGTAATTCTTCATTGAACCTTCTGAGACATCTCCTTTTCGTTCCTTAAATAGCGTAGTATGGTCTTCTAGCCCCTCATTTACTTCTTCTTTCGGTCTGCCATTTGTGTAGTAATATAGTGCCAAGGATTTTCTACTTCTGTCTGGTGGGCAAGTTAATTTATCTGGGTGTCCATGGTATGAAAAGTCAGTAGTTGAAAACATTGCAACTCGATTAAATAAAGGAAGAATTTTTGCTTTACTTTCGGTCATATCTGTATTCCACAATTCAAAATGCCCGCCATACTCTTCTTTCCAATCTTTGTTCAAATAAATTAAAAAGTTTAATCGTCTATCTAAACCTGTAATTCGGTGTTTGTTGAAATCTGCATGAATCTTGAGCATCCCTCCTGGTTTAATTTGATGACATCCTCCACCTTCAAAATAGGGGTCTGGCAGCAATTTCTCTATTCCAGAAAGTTCTGTAAGAAAGTTTAGAAAAGGTTCAGAATTTAGAAAATGCATAAGAACTTTGGTTTTTTTGCCAAACTTTTGTTCCCCGCGACTCGCTAATTTTACCTCGTTGGGATTGTTATATTGAATATCACTTTTATCTCCCAAATTCGGGAATTCATCCAATACCTCACTTAAAAAGCTTTCATTGAAAAAATTGTCGAAATATATACTTGGGAAAGGTTGAGCATTTACATATTTATTATGACTATCCTTAGCGTATTGAATTAATTCATCAAAACTTCGGTTTAAGATTTGGTAATCACCTACTTGCATATTGGTCTCTTCTATTGCAGTTCAAAAGTACACCCAATCTTGGGCTTATGGAAATCAAAACATTTTTTTACCATTTAGAAAAACTAAAACCTTTATTTTCGCCGTTTAGAATTCTGAACATCAACTAATATGAATAATTTCAAACGGCTTAATACGGTAATAGGATGGTTAACTTTTGCTATCGCTCTTGCTGTATACATTTTAACTTTAGAACGTTCTGTGAGTTTATGGGATTGTGGAGAGTTTATATCTGCAGCGTATAAGCTGCAAGTTGTCCATCCTCCTGGAGCACCAATGTTCCTTATGTTAGGAAGACTGTTTGCCATGTTTGCAACACCAGGGACAAATGAAGTTGCTATTGCTGTAAATATGCTTTCAGCTGTGGCAAGTGCAGCAACAGTTATGTTCACGTTTTGGATTACAACACACTTTGCAAAAAAGATAGTAGGAGTAGATTTAAACGCAAAAAGCATTGAACTTAGTTCAGCGATTTCGATTTTAGGAGCCGGAATTGTTGCAGCTCTTTCTGTAACTTTTATGGATACATTTTGGTTTAGTGCTGTTGAAGCTGAAGTATATGCTTCGTCAAGTTGTTTTATGGCATTGGCTTTCTGGGCAATCTTGAAGTGGGAACGCGTAAAAAATGAACCAGGTTCTGATCGATGGATCGTTTTTGTTGCCTACACTATCGGTTTAGGTATTGGACTTCACCTTTTAAACTTGTTGGTTATTCCTGCAATTGTATTCTATTACTTTGTAAATAAATATCCTGTTTCTAGGTCTAATATTATTAAAGCAACGGCTATTGGGTTTGGTTCTATCGCTCTTTTGCAATGGGTGATAATTCCAAAGACTCCAGCAATTGCCGCTAAGTTCGATTTGTTATTTGTTAACTCTTTTGGATTACCGTTTAATTCTGGAGTTTTATTCTTTATGTTATTGATTGCTGGAGCAACAGCTTTCGGACTTTATTATACGAAACAAAAAAACAGACCAATAGCGAATTTGGTACTCTTGTGTTTTTCTTTTGTAATGCTTGGATTTTCGTCTTATTCGATGGTTGTGATTCGATCGATTGCAGAGCCAGCAATAGATATGAATGACCCTCAAGATGCTCAAAGTCTTTTAAGCTATATAAATCGTGAACAGTACGGTGAAAGACCCCTATTGCATGGTCATTATTGGAACGCTCGTTTGGTAGCAATTGATGAAGGAAGAACAACATATAGAAGGGGAGAATCGGAGTATGAAGAAATAGGGACAAAACCAATTTATAAGTTTGATCCCAACTATTCTACAATTTTACCACGTATGTCTGATAATACAGAGAAGTCACAATATTATCCTTTGTGGTGTGGAATGGAAGATCAGTTTAATAGAATTCAGCAATTAAAACAACAGTCTCAGGCTAATCCTGGAGATAAAGATCTTGCTCAGCAACTTGCTCAGGCAGAAATGGTAAAACCCAAGTTTTCAAACAACCTTAAATTTATGTTTAAATACCAAATTGGTTGGATGTATTGGAGGTACTTCATGTGGAATTTTGTGGGTCGCCAAAACGATCTTCAAAATGTTAGCGGAAATGCAATGCAAGGAAACTGGTTGTCTGGTATTGGTGTAATTGATCAAATGAGACTTGGTCCGCAGAATGATATTCCAGAAAGTTTGCTCTATAATAAAGCACGAAACACGTACTTTTTCTTACCATTTATCTTGGGATTATTAGGTATATTGATTCAATACAAAAGGAATAAACTTGATTTCTTTTCAGTACTTGCAATGTTCCTATTCACAGGTGTTTTAGTCGTAATTTATCTTAATCAGCCGCCACTTGAACCAAGAGAGCGAGATTATACCAATGTTGGTTCTTACCAAACATTTTGTATCTGGATTGGATTAAGTGTGCTCTTTATAGCTGATTTAATTAAGAAATATGTAAATGCATCAACAGCTGCAATAGGAGCAACAGTTATTGCTTTGTTTGCTGCACCTGTTTTAATGGGAACTCAAAACTGGGATGATCACGATCGATCGAACAGAGAATTAGGTATTTCATTTGCGAAAAACTATTTGGAGAGTTGTGAAGAAAATGCAATTCTTTTCACAAATGGAGATAATGACACTTATCCATTGTGGTATGCACAAAATGTAGAAGGAATTCGTACGGATATTCGGATAATAAACTTAAGTCTTCTCCCTACAGAATGGTACTCTAGTGCATTACGACGAAAAGTGTATGATTCTGAAGCTCTTCCAATGAGCATTCCTGCAGAAAGTATTGTCTCTGGAAAAAGAGATTATGTTCGTTATTTTGGAAATAGTTCTTTCCCTCAGCAGTTGTTTTATCCGCTGGATGAAGTTCTAGATTATATGACTTCAGATGATCGAAATAAAATGCAGCGTGCAAATAACAACGAACTGGTAAATGTATTTCCAGTCAAAAAGTTTAGTGTAGCAGTAGATAAAGACGCCGTTATAAACACTGGTTATGTTCCGAAGGATGATGAAGATAAAATAGTAGACATGCTTAAATGGGATATCGGTAAAAATGGATTAAGCAAGGGAGATATTGTTGTGTTGGATATAATTGCTACCAATGCAAAAGAAGGCTGGAAAAGACCTATCTATTGGACAACAACAACCGGATCTTCTGTTTACATGAACCTTGACAAATATTTACGTCATAATGGTTTAACATATCAGTTGCTTCCAATCGAAGCAAACAGAAGAATGAGAGGAATGGATGATATGGATCTCTTATACGATAAAATGATGAATGTGTATGAATGGGGTAGAATGGATGAGGGAGAATTATTTTTAGATGATAAGGCTCAGCTTGTACCTCAAAACTTGCGTTCAATGTTTATCCAAGTTTCGGATTATTTCTCAAATACAGGTAAATTAGATTCTGCAGTAGCACTATTAGACAAGTGTTACACTGTAATGCCAGAATCAATTCTTCCAATGAACCTTAGACTTAAAGCTGCTAGTGCAGAAATTTACTACAAGGCAGGAAATATGGAAAAAGGAGATCAATTCACTCAAGAGGTTGGAGATAATGCTGTAGAACTTGTTCGATACTTCAAACGATTTAAAACAAAAGGTGTAAGAAGTGTTGAAGGTGAAAAACGTGATAACTTGGACGTACTTCGAAATATTGGTTCAATGGCCATTAA
>JABDQY010000078.1 GCA_013042025.1 Bacteroidia bacterium | reverse complement strand
ATAATTAGGTTCCGCTCCTTTATCCTCTTGCTTTGCTTCTACATTTATAGTATCAGAAACATAGTTTTCTCCAATTTTTAATCCTTCAGGGCTTATATCAATTCTGTACTGGAAGTACTCTTCATTTAGATTAACCGTATAATCTTGATTAATATCTTCATCATCTGGTAAGGTAATCCCAGATTTTGGTGTTCCATCTGCAAGTTTATCCAGCGTTGAATTACCATCAAAACCATTGTACTTCTTATATCTTTTTAATACAAGTGCTTGTTCTTGATCATAAATCTCATCTCTAGGATAAACATAATTATCATTTGAAGGATCTTGCAATGCCAGCTGGTATGCTCTAGAGGCAGTTCCATGTTTAGCTTCTACTGCATCTAGATATGCTTTCAACAACTCTCGTTCAGTTTCGTCATTCATACCGTCTAAACCAACATCTTGAATTTCCCTCGCATCAGGATCATTATCAAATGCTTTGTTTATTATTTGACCTGATGGTGTTAATGCATAATCACCAGTATCTACAGCAAAATTACCTTTTGGAGTAGGCAATCCATTCTCTGCACTTCTTCTCCTATCGGGTAGTACATCCTCTGAAATGTTTCCTAAGTTCAGGTAAAGTGATCCTCTACTATGATCTGTTCCATTGTGTTTTGAATAGATAAAAGGATCCATCATCCAAACTTCGATGTAGTCAATATTGGTAGCTTCAAAATCGTTTGTTTCGATTCTTCGCATTATTCCTCCCCAATTTTCTTTTGGGTTTTCTAGGTTCCCATCTGCGTCTAAATCCTCAACATTTAAATTGTATTGTCCTTTTTCCTTTGGATAATAAGCCAAGTCCAGTGTCGGAATTTGCTGTGGTTGTCCTTGTTGCAATTCAATTTCTGGGAATACTTCTTCCAAAAATATTGTTCTAACCCAATGGCTCGAACGTTCTAAGGTATTGCTCTTTAGATTTTCTGGAGTTAGGTTCTGATTTAAACTTTGGAAGACTGGATCGATATTATACCACGCTAATTTTGCTCTCTTGCTATTGTATAAACTATCTGCAAATTTTGGGTTAGTAGTTTCTGGGAATAAATCAGGTTGCCCCAATGGTGTACTGGCAATATGCCAACTTCTTACATATTTTAAATCGTAAGGTGTTTCGGCTCCTTCAAAATCATCAAGATAGGATGTTCCTCTTTCTCCCATGGTCTTAGCTTTGTGAGGAATAAGATGAGCAAACTCTCCTGTAATGCTAACTGAAGATTTCTCCTTTGTCTCAATAAACGGTAGTTTGTCTACTAATCTGGTTAGAAAACGAGAATCCGTATTATAAGAACCATCTACACCCCAAATGGAATTTAGAAGTGGTTCCTCACCTATGTTAACCTTATTTGTAAGTGGGCGTTCAGTCATATGCATAAACGTACCGCCTAAGATTAATTTATCAGAATACTTGTAGTCAAATCGAGCACCAACCAATGATTTTTGTTGGATATTTATAAGCGAATTACTCTCACATGTTGCCTTTATGGCTGCACCAGAGTTTAGTATTCCTTCATTCGTGATTTTAACCGTACCCATGGTATAATCTACAATGTAGTCAGTTCCTTCATTTAGCACATTCCCATTTGCAGACACCCGAACAGACCCTTGAGAAATATTATAACATTGAAGTCGAATTTGATCGGTTGCGGAGCCTTTAAATGTTCCTCGAAGGAAAAACTTATTATGTTTTAAATCCTGTTCTGCATTCCACCGAGTTGTGCGATAAAGGGAGTCAAATGCGTAGTAATCCGCATCATCTTCACTATTAAACTTTGAACGCAGGAACGCTCCAAAGGGTTCTCTCACCGGGAAGATTATACGACCTTTTGTCGCGTCAACAGTAGTACCTTCAATCAAATCAAAAACACCATCCGGCTTTTGCTCCATCTGCTTATTAATTCTATCAAGATTTAATACCGTAATCAACTGCTTATTGCTAATCTGATTTTCAGAAGGCTCAACAGGTAGATAGTTTAAATCTGCCCCAGAAGGATCATCAGCATAAACAACGTTCAATGTGAAGTCCTCCTGTTGAAGGTTATACGTATTCAAGGAATACACATTCTTCATCATCAAATCCCAAGCTGGAAGATTCGTTTTAATGGTTGAATGCTTTAAAAGTTTTAAGTTAAGATGGCTATTGTTTCCACCTGTTTCTGGATTATCAATTGCAAATTCACCTACCTGAAAAGAAAGAGCATTCACAGAATACTCATATGCAACCATCAGCACTTCATCGTTGTTTAATGACTGATTTAAAGATATATATCCAAGAGTAGGGTGATATGTAAATTCGTTTCTATTTAACTGACGTGCATTGCTTAAACATTCATAATCTTCTCCTAATTCTAATCGTGGGTCAGATGGGTCACAAAAATCCTCGTTTCTAACATAGTTATCATAAAGGTCTGTAGCTTTATTATCCGGATATTGTGCAATTCCTTGAATTAAAAAATCCCTGTATGCATCGTTTGCGGGTTCTCCTAAATCCATAAAACCCATAACATTTCTAGAGTTTCCAACTGCATTGTTTCTGTTGGTTACCCAAACTTCAATGTAGTTAATTTGAACACTCGAATTGATTACAGGAAGACTTGAACAAGCAACATTATAATTATTAGCGAAATACTGAGACAAAAAGTAATGTCTGTTTACATCATAAGATGATGCCTGAATATCATAGTTGGTTACTTGAGCTCCACCACTCACTTCTGTTTCTCTAGTTTCACCTTTTTGTTGCGTAGCAATGGCAGTAACTGTCATCTTACCAAATTGCAATTGGGTTTTAACACCAAATAGATTTCTACCCCCTTGAATCAAGCTTCCATTTAACGGTAAACTAACATTTCCAAGTTCAATGTTTTTTAAGATATCGTCTTCTGTCCCAGCCCAGTTTAGCTTCATTTGATTCTCAAACTCAAATGTTGCTTCCGTATCATAATTCCAGTTTAGTTTTAATCGATCACCAATTTGTCCGGTAACATTAAGCTGCATTTTCATACCAAAATCAAACTGCCCATTTTTTTGCTGACGCACAGGGAATGTTGGATTTTCAACTTTATTGAAATTTCCACCGAACGTAACCTCAGCAGAACCGCTTGGTCGAATATCAATTATTCCTCCACCAAATATCTTATCAAATATTTCTGGCGTAATCGCAATTTTTGGAATTATTCCTCCACCTTTTACATAATTGGCTGCATTACTTTTAGTTCTGTAATATTCTTCACGATCTTGCTTCTCACGAGCTTTCGTATACTCAGAAAGTGTCATTACCCTAGGTGCACCCAATGGCTTCCCTCCAACGGTAATAATTTCCAAATAGTTTCCTGTAGTAATATCGTAGCGATATTCCGTCTTTATGTTCGGGGGATCCTTAAAGTCTATAAGGTTGGTTTTAGGTTCTTCGTACGGTTTCTTATCCTTCAGTTCATACTTTAATGAATCATTTTGTGCAGATGCATTGAAGGTTAAAAACAGAAACATACCAAGAAGTCCAAAAGCCAGTAGAACTTTTTTAGCATTCATTTTAAACTTGTCTTTAATCAAAAGTTTTGTAACTAATTTTAAAAGTAATGTCTTTCTATAGGCTTTTATTCTGGTAGCTTGCAAAATTACAATAATTGTAATGATTTTTTAATTAACTCTTCAGTTGTGATTTTATTGCCCGAATCCTTACTTATTTTAGCAAGAACTTTACTAACGGCAGGCCTTGAAAATCCTAAGGCAAGCAATGCATCTGAAGCTTCTTCGATTTCTTGATTCGATCCATGTAAATTATAAGCAGAATCTGAGCCTATTCCACCTAACTTATCTTGAAGTTCAATTACCAAGCGTTGAGCAGCTTTAGGACCTATACCTTTTATAGATTTAAGCATGGCAATATTGCTATTTGTAATAGCACTAACTACATCATCAACACTCATTGCGGATAGAATCATACGAGCAGTACTTGGTCCAACACCGTTTACACCAAGAAGCTTTACATACATTTCACGTTCGTTCATAGTCGCAAAGCCATAAAGTGTTTGGCTATCTTCCCGAACAACAAGGTGAGCAAATATTTTAACCTCGCTTTTTGACTTCAACTTTTCGAAGGTATTCAATGAAATATGCAAGAGATATCCCACACCATTGCAATTCACCACAATTTCGGTTGGTGTAATTCTTTCTGTTTTACCTGAAATAAAATCAAACATATTTGCAAGGTTAAATATTAACCACCTTATTTAAAACGACCTTTATAAACATTACACATTAATTGCGTTCAAATTCAAACAAATATCTTGTTCATTTAGCACTTTTTACGGTAGCAGCCTTGTATGCTGGTAATTTTTCATTTGCAAAATGGGCTATGCCAGAATACATTTCATCCTATGCTTTTATTGTGTTGCGAGTAGGTGGCGGTGCACTGTTTTTTTGGGTTTACTTCAAGTTATTTGTAAACGAAAAAATTAAGGACAAACGTGATTATCTTGACTTAGCAATTAGTGGTTTTTTTGGAGTGGCATTGAATATGTCAGCATTCTTTAAAGGCCTATCACTCACAACTGCAATAAATGCCTCAGTATTAATGCTGCTAGCACCTGTTTTTGTTGTTGTGTTCTCAGCAATTGGAAATAAAAAAAGAGTAAAATATCGTGTTATTGTTGGAATAGCAATTGCCTTAATTGGAGCTGCGTTACTTATTAGTGGAACGAATATAAAATTTAGTTCTGAAGGACTTTTAGGCGATGCATTAATCATGATAAATGCCATAAGTTATGCCTTCTACCTCTATTTTGTAGTGCGGCTTTTAAAGAAATACAAAGCAATAACCATCACCTATTACATATTCCTATTTGGCTTCTTATATGTTCTTCCATTTGGAATAGGAGATTTAGCTAAAGTAGATTGGCACTTGATGCCTCCAAAAGCAATCTTTGGTATCGGTTATGCAGTTTTTGGAATAACCATACTAGCATATTTACTTAATGCATGGGCATTGCAGCGAAGCACAAGTACAACAGTGGGAAGCTATATCTATTTGCAACCGGTTTTAGCCACGACTATAGCTGTACTAGTTGGAATGGATGTCATTACCTATCAAAAAGCGATGTATGCCGCAGTAATTGTGCTAGGACTTTGGTTAGTGAATAGGAAGTAAGTTAGTATTTAAACTCTCGTTTAATTCTTTTTACAATATCGTTGGAATAGCCAATTTCAGACCACACCAATTTTCCATTTTCATAATAACCGATTACAGGAAATGAACCTCTGCTATAATTATAGGTAGTTCGATAATAGATAAAAGGCAGATTCATTTTTGTAATATATTTACTTAATTGGGGTATTGAATCTGTGGAGTTTACCACAACAACATCATTACTATTTAAGCTACCTTCATTCACCATTGCTGTAACATCTTTCTTTAGTTCCATACAAGGCCTGCAGCCTATATAACTGTACAACACAAAAGTCTTTCGTTTATTGAATTGAACAGTATCTAGTGCTATATGGTTTTTTAACTCAATTAAATTATTGAATGGATAAAGAGAATCTGAATTTATAAATGTGTCAACGCTTGGTTGACTTTTATTCACACTTCTTTTAAAATAATTCCTATCCGGAACATTATCTAAATAGGTAATGTCATATTGATGTTGATGATGTACATAGTATTCCTCTTCAATGTCAACATCTAACACTTGTATAATTCTTCCAAATGAATCGAATCTAAAATCTATAAAACGATTAAAATCTTTATAAACATAATGAATTAACGAATCGCTTAAATCACTTTTGTTTCTGTCCATCAATGTACTTTTGATATTTAGATAATCCCTAAACTTCCATAAACTTCTTCGTTCCTTATAAAAACTTGCTTGAGCAATTGAATAGGTTGAGTCCATCGAAGTAATTTCAGCACTATCATTGCGAATACTATAATTTGAATTGCCATCAAAACCGCGATAAGTTAAAAGATTGGAATCTAAGAAATAGAAATAACCACTATCAATGCGAACATCTCCATTATTTTTATCCGTAAATGTGTATTTTAATACCACATTTTGTTTTTGAATGTTGTATTTTCTTGATTCAAAAACATGCTTTGACTTGCAAGAAATTACAAACCAAAGCATGCACATTACTATTTTTAAATGTTTAGTCAAAATCACATTCTAACCTCCAAAGAAAGAATTAAAGGCCGTAAGTAAAAAACTTAACCATCCAAGCCAGTTAATCACAGGGGATGCTTCAGTAACGGTAAGATTGCATTGTTTACCTTCACTAGTCTCGTCATGACAAGTACAAGCAATAATTTTTCCATCACTATTTTTCACCATACCACATGAACTACAAGGGGCTCCCGTGCATGTAGTACTTCTCTTACCCCCAATTGCAATATATTCGGCTGTTCCCATATCTTTATCCAATTCAACAGCTAAATTTAAACGACTAGCTGTTCCATTGTGAGTGAAATCTCCTTTTAGGATTAAGTTCGCTACTGAATTGTTGTCAAGTGGATTGGGGTCACTAATTTCGGCATCAATAAAATCAGGATTTGTGTACGAGAGTGAAAGGCAATAGTCATCGAACACAGATTCATAAACTGACTGTGGAACGCTCATACTAATGGTACCTCCACTAAAATTTCCGATGATAAATGTCTGAGGTGTTTGTGAAACTGAACTCTCACTTTGTTTCAGACCTAATAGAACAAATGCGATAAGAAGCATGGAGTATATACTCCATTTCATTATTTTCCTATTCATAATAATATATTTAAAATTGCCTACTCTATAAGCTTTTCGGCTTCCGCTTTCATAGTCTCAAAAAGAATGTCTAGAATTACGTTTTCGAGAAATAGTCGGATGCAATTTGGGAAATTTATTTCTTAAAACAAAATATTTAAAACAAAACTAGTATAAGTTGATAATCAAAGCATTAGAATCAATTAGAATTTGCCAATAATTATTCAAACTTAAACTCCTCACCATTTATAGAATCTTTATAAATCTTTACTGGAGGTATCTTGTTCATCTCTTCAATTTCTTGTGGAGTAGCGGTTTTTATTTGACCACCAAAAAATCCAGGCATACACAGCCCAATTATATGGCTCTTTCTAATAAGTAACTGATGTTCTATTTTACCATTATTACAATCCAAAATCACACCTTCACCATCTTCACTTTTGGAAATGGAGCTGTAAAAATCTACATCTCCATTCGGATTATACTCAGAGAAATCTACAACAGAAAGATTTTCTTCATTGGAAATCTTCGCATAAATCAAATGATCATCTGGATCTAGAGTTACTAATATATCTTCTAATTGGACCTTTAATCCCTGCGTTGTTATTTTATTAGTTGACGATGTACAACCAAATATTAAACTTAGAAGAACTAGGGAAATTATTGTTTTCATACTAATCAAAACAAGCTAGATTTTTTTTATTCTTCACTCACTTTTTTATACTTATAAATAAGAACTGATTTGTGCCTACTATATTTGTAGTCTAGAAATGATTCGATCAATGACCGGCTATGGTGTAGCCGAACAACACACCGAAAACTACAGTGTTAAGGTAGAAATTAGAGGTTTAAATGGAAAATATCTCGACCTCAATTTACGTATGCCTCGATTCTTAATGCCAAAAGAAATTGAAATGCGTACTAAATTCGGGAACTTGATTGAACGTGGAAGTGCTACTATTTCAATTAATGTGGTGAAGCATAAAATCAATGAAAGTGCTGTAAATGTAAACCAAGCATTAGCAACCCAATACTACAATAAACTCAAAGACTTAAGTGAAACCCTAGATGCACCTCAACACGATATCTTTCGAATCACGACTTTAATGCAAGATGTTATTTACCAGGATGTAGAAGATGTTGATCCCGATTTATATGAACAAGTACTTGATGTGGCAGCTGAGGCATTTAAAAGTTTCAATGCATTTCGAAAAAAAGAAGGTGAAAGTGTAAAAGATCATCTGCTGGAGTATTGTCAGAGTATCGAAGATTGCATCCCCAAAATAGCTGCATTAGAACCTGAAAGAATTGAACGTACCAAAGAGCGGCTAAGAAAAAACTTAAAGCAGTTATTGGATGATGAAAGCTTTGATAAAAACCGATTTGAGCAAGAACTAATATACTATGTAGAAAAGTTTGATGTTAATGAAGAAAAAATAAGACTAAGTGCTCATTGTCAACATTTTAAAGAAACGTTAAATAGCAGTGCACGAGGTAAATCACTGAACTTTATTGCTCAAGAAATGGGAAGAGAAATCAATACTCTGGGTAGTAAAGCAAATCACGCTGCTATTCAAAAAGAAGTGGTTTCAATGAAAGAAGAATTGGAAAAAATTAAGGAACAAGCACTCAATATACTATAGTGAAAAAGCTCATTATCTTCTCTGCACCTTCTGGTTCTGGCAAAACAACTGTTGTTCAACATTTACTTAAAAAGTTTCCAGAGTTAGCCTTTTCAATTAGCGTAACTACACGCCACAAAAGACCAAATGAAATTGATGGGAAGGATTACTACTTCTATCCAGAAAGCAAATTTCTACACGCTATAAAAAATGAAGACTTTTTAGAATATGAAGAAGTTTATAAAGGTCTTTTCTACGGTACATTGAAATCTGAAGTAGAACGACTTTGGGACGAAGGGAAAACCGTAATTTTTGATGTTGACGTTGTTGGAGGTCTAAATATTAAAAAGCATTACGGCGACCAAGCATTGGCTGTTTTCTTAAGACCACCTTCCGTAGAAATCTTAATGGATCGACTTACAAAAAGGGAAACTGAGGTTGAGCATCAATTGCAAGAGAGAATTGCCAAAGCCAAAAGTGAACTAAAATTTGAACATCAATTTGATGAAGTTATTGTTAACGATGTTTTAAGTGATACATTTGCTACGACAGAAAAACTAGTGGCAACTTTTTTAAAATCAGAAGTTTAGATGAAGATAGGATTATTTTTTGGATCGTTTAACCCAATTCACCACGGGCACTTAATCATAGGACAATACATGCTTGATCAAGCAAAACTTGATGAGGTGTGGTATGTGGTTTCACCACAAAATCCTTTGAAAAAGGGTAAAGACATCATGGATGCTTCTCATCGTTTGAAAATGGTTGATTTAGCTGTAAAGGACAATCCAAAATTTTCAGCATGTGATGTTGAATTTAGCATGCCTACTCCCTCTTATACCGCTTATACTCTAAAAAAACTGGCTGAAATGCATCCTAAAACTGAGTTTGTACTTATAATGGGAACGGATAATCTTCAGCATCTAGAAAAATGGAAAGATCATGAAGAGATCTTAATGAACTATGAAATTTTAGCTTACTTCCGAGAAGGGTTTCCAGGAGGAGAATTTGCTAAAAATCAAAAGGTTCGTGTAATGAAAGGTCCAATGCTTAACATTTCTGCTACCTACATAAGAGGTTTGGTAAGAATGGGAAGATCTATTAAGTACTTAGTTCCAGACGCAATTGGAAAGTACATGACCACAAAAATTAAATAAATTTAAGCTTCTTCTTTATCAGAAACTTCTTCACTAGTATCTTCTACTTTTGTCTCAATTCCATTTGAAGGCTCTTCGTTTGAATCTGCAATAAGCTCTTCTTTTGCTTCAACAACTGGATCGTAAGGTCGTTTACCAAAAACAGCTTCTAAGTCCTCTTTAAAGATTACTTCTTTCTCTAGAAGCTTATCTGCTAGAAGCAATAACTTATCTTTATTCTCTTCAAGAATCTTTATCGCTCGAGCATATTGCTCATCAGTAAGCTTCTTAATTTCTTGATCTATCAATGTTGCTGTAGACTCACTAAATGGCTTATTGAACCCTTCTTCCATATTGTAATAGGAAATGTTTCCAATCTTATCATTTAAACCGTAAATAGACACCATCGCCATCGCTTGTCTAGTTACCTTTTCTAAATCACTTAATGCACCCGTTGAAATCTTATCAAAAACCACTTTCTCAGCAGCACGGCCACCTAAGGTAGCACACATTTCGTCGAGCATTTGCTCTGTTCTAGTGATTTGTCTTTCATCAGGTAAATACCATGCAGCACCTAAACTTCTTCCTCTAGGGACAATGGTTACTTTAACCAATGGATGGGCATGTTCGCAAAGCCAACTAACAGCAGCATGGCCAGCCTCATGAACAGCAACAGCCTTTTTCTCCTCAGGCGTGATAATCTTGTTTTTCTTTTCTAGACCACCAATAATTCTGTCAACGGCATCTAAAAAGTCCTGTTGATCTATTATGCTTTTATCTTTTCTAGCAGCAATAAGAGCTGCTTCATTACACATATTTGCTATATCAGCTCCACTAAAGCCAGGAGTTTGTCTTGCGAGAAAATCTCTATCTAAGCTTTTGTCTAATTTCAATGGTTTTAAATGCACATCCAGAATTGCTTTACGTTCATTCAAATCAGGCATATCCACAAATATTTGTCTATCAAACCTACCCGCTCTTAACAACGCTTTATCCAATACATCTACTCGGTTAGTTGCAGCTAAGATGATGACCCCAGTATCTGTACCAAAACCATCCATTTCCGTAAGAAGTTGGTTCAATGTATTTTCTCTTTCATCATTTCCTCCTTGCATTGCATTCTTCCCTCTAGCTCGACCTATTGCATCAATCTCATCAATAAAGATAATACAAGGTGCTTTTTCTTTTGCTTGTTTGAAAAGGTCTCTAACTCTACTTGCTCCTACACCAACAAACATCTCAACAAAATCAGAACCTGACAATGAGAAAAACGGCACATTTGCCTCACCGGCAACCGCTTTAGCTAACAATGTTTTACCAGTTCCAGGTAAACCAACAAGCAATGCTCCTTTAGGTATCTTGCCACCTAAATCAGTATATTTCTTAGGCTTTTTAAGGAAGTCAACTATTTCCATTACCTCAACTTTCGCTTCTTCCAATCCAGCAACATCTTTAAATGTTACATTCACTTTGGTGTTTTTATCGAACAACTGAGCCTTAGATTTACCTATGCTGAAAATCTGGCCTCCTGCACCGCCGCCGGCTCCTCCTCCCATTCTTCGCATCAAGAACATCCAAATCAATACAAATAGAGCTACAAAAAGTAGGGTACTTACTAAAGGATTATCCCAAATACTGGTTTCTACGGCCCAGTTAACTTCAAACCTTTTATCCGTAGGTAGCTCTGATTGAGCGTGTTGAATCTTTTCGTCAAACTTATCTTCAGGACCAATGTCTGACAAGTAATAGGTAAATGCCTCTTGTCCTGAAGGAAACGGACTTTCTTTAACATCTTTCTTGTATTCGTCCTTTTCCCTAGCCTCTTTAGTTAAATAAATCTCAGCACGATTTCGATTAACCACTCTTATCCGATCAACGTCACCCTTTTTAATCATCTCTAAGACATCTCCGGTAGATTTTTTACTCCCGCCATTTTGCCCTAAAAAGGTGATTCCTAAAAATATAACTGCTAATATGGCATAAATCCACAAGTAGTTAAACTTTGGTTTCTTACCTTTAGATTTATTTATATCAAACGGGTTTGGTCTATTTTGTTGATTTTTAGAGCCTTTCCCTCCTTTATTTTCTTCCGCCATTCTATTATTTACGTGTATATATATTTAGTGTTACAACCACTGTGCCAATTAAAAGGTTCAAAAATATCCAATTGTTTGGCTTATAAATATTCTGTTAATCATTTCCTCGAATTTTGTTGACACCACAATTGTGATTTAATTTGCCCAACCAATAATTAGAATATGTACGATAGCCTAAAACAAAAACTTCAAAAGGAACTGGAAGAAATCAAATCTGCAGGTTTATACAAAAATGAAAGAATAATCACTACACCACAGGGTGCAGATATAAAGACCCAAAATGGCGGAGACGTGATTAACTTCTGTGCAAATAACTACTTAGGCTTAAGTTCACATCCAAAAGTTATTGAAGCAGCCAAGCATGCTATTGATACACATGGTTATGGTATGTCTTCTGTACGGTTTATTTGCGGAACTCAAGATATTCATAAGGAATTGGAGCAAAAGATTTCTGAATACTTAGGAACTGAAGACACTATTTTATATGCTGCTGCATTTGATGCAAATGGCGGTGTTTTTGAACCACTATTCGGTCCAAACGATGCAATCATTTCCGATGCTTTAAATCATGCTTCCATTATTGACGGCGTGCGATTGTGTAAAGCTGCACGTTATCGATACAATCACAACGACATGGAAGATTTAGAGCGTTGTTTAAAGGAAAGTCAAGAACAGGAGAATAGAGTTATTGTTACCGATGGTAGCTTTTCTATGGACGGTACTATTGCTCAACTGGATAAGATTGTTGCTCTTGCAGAAAAGTACAATGCAAACGTGATGATTGATGAGTGCCACAGCTCTGGATTTTTAGGTAAAACGGGAAGAGGCACCCATGAGCATTGTGGTGTAATGGGTAAAATTGAAATCATTACTGGAACACTAGGGAAAGCCTTGGGTGGTGCGAGTGGAGGATTCACTTCAGGCAAGAAAGAGATAATCGATATGCTAAGACAAAAATCTCGTCCATATCTATTCTCAAATACGCTAGCTCCAAGCATTGTAGGAGCAAGTATTGCAGTACTTGATATGTTAAGTGAAACTACAGAACTTAGAGACAAGTTAGAATACAACACAAAGTATTTTAGAGATAATATGACAGCAGCTGGATTTGATATTACACCTGGTGTACATCCGATCGTTCCAATTATGCTTTACGATGCCAATGTTGCACAAGAGATGGCAGCAAAAATGTTAAACGAAGGTATTTATGTAATAGGATTTTATTTCCCAGTAGTGCCTAAAGGAAAAGCTCGAATAAGAGTACAACTTTCAGCCGCTCACGAACAACATCATTTAGATAAAGCAATAGCTGCGTTCACCAAGGTTGGTAAGGAAATGGGTGTAATTTAAGAATTACCCATCAGAATTCAATTTTTTCAATACTTCATCCAAAAACGAACTCACCCAAGCGGCATATTGAATTGCGGATGGATGTAAATTGTCTTTTGCACGGTAATCTTCTCGATGCTCTGCTTCTAATGAAATTGGTGTCACATTGAAATAGGAAATGTTTCGTTCATTGCATATAGCCTCTGCAATCTGATTAAAAACTTTCAACTGCTCAGTTGTTTGCTCTTTCTTTTCAGCTCCAAAAGGTGTTACACCATAGTTTGGTATGGAAACCACAAAAACATTTGCCTTTTTTCCCCCAGCATACTGAATTGCAGAATCTAAGAGATTATTAAAATCTTTGGTATAATCTTCAATTGGTAATTGTTGATACTGATTGTTAACCCCAATTAGAAGCGAAATCAAATCATATTTTTCATCTAAAGTAGTTCTCTTGATTCCTCGTTGTAAGTCATCTGTTCTCCATCCATTTTGAGCTACAATTTTTACCTCAACATCGTAATTCTGTTTCAATAAACTGTCTTTCAGTTGATATGGAAATGCATCTTGAGATTTAATTGCCGTTCCTATTGTGTAGCTGTCACCTAATGCCAAGTAGGTTTTATGCCGTAACGTTTCTTCTGCTTTCATGTGGTCAGCGTTTTTTGAAATACACCCAGTTGAGACTAAAATAGTAAATAATAGTACGATATGTGATGACATTCCTCCAAAGATAAGCAAATAGTCCGGTCAAAATTTCAGTCAAATAATGGCTTTAACTATATTCGTCGACCAATTAAAAAAACTATGACTGATTTAGACATTGCACAAAAAGTGGAAATGAACCACATCAATGACATTGCTTCAAAACTCAATATTTCATCAAACGATATTGAGCAATATGGTAAGTATAAAGCTAAGCTTCCTTTAAATCTCATTAATGAAGAAAAGATTGCTAAGAGTAATCTAATTCTTGTTACAGCTTTAACTCCAACTCCAGCGGGAGAAGGAAAAACAACGGTTTCTATAGGGTTAAACGAAGGTCTTAACAAGATTGGGAAACAATCATTGGTTGTTTTAAGAGAACCTTCTCTAGGTCCAGTTTTTGGAATTAAAGGTGGAGCTGCCGGTGGCGGTCATTCTCAAGTTGTTCCAATGGAAGACATTAACCTGCATTTTACTGGAGATTTTGGAGCTATAGAAAAAGCAAATAATCTTTTATCTGCTGTTATCGACAATAACCTTCAAAGCAAAACTCGAAGCTTAAACATCGACCCACGCACAATACTTTGGAAGCGTGTTATTGACATGAATGATCGTGCTTTAAGAGATATTACAATTGGATTAGGAGGAACTGCAAATGGAATACCAAGACAAGATGGATTCAACATAACTGCAGCAAGTGAAGTAATGGCCATCTTATGCATGGCTAAAGACATTGACGACCTAAAAACGAAACTAGGAAACATATTCGTTGGTTACACCTTTGATAGAAAACCAATTTATGCAAGAGATTTAAATGCTGAAAATGCAATGACTCTGTTGCTTAAAGATGCTATTAAACCAAATCTTGTTCAAACTTTAGAGCATAATCCAGCTATAATTCATGGTGGTCCATTTGCAAATATTGCTCAAGGAACCAACACTATTATCGCTACAAAAATGGGAATGTCACTTTCAGACTATGTTGTAACTGAAGCAGGGTTTGGAGCAGACTTAGGTGCAGAAAAATTCTTAGATATTAAATGCGGATATGCTGGTTTAAAGCCTAAAGCTGTTGTTGTTGTGGCAACAATTAGAGCACTGCGTCACCACGGTGGTTCTCCAAAAGAAGAGTACAATACTCCAAGTTTAGAAAGAGTTCAAAAAGGATTTGTAAATCTTGAAAAACACATTGAAAACATGGCTAAATTCGGTTTAGAACGGGTTGTAGCTGTAAATAATTTCCATACAGATAGCCAGGAAGAAATTGATTGGTTAATTGAAAAATGTGCATCTATCGGTGTTACTGCTGTTTTATCTAAAGGATGGGCAGAAGGTGGAAATGGAACACAAGATTTAGCAAAAGCGGTTGTTGATGCTGTTGAAAGTGGCAAAAGTGACTTCCATAAATTGTACGATTGGGATAGCCCAGTTAAAGATAAAATTGAAAAAATAGCTAAAGAAATATATGGTGCAGATGGCGTTGATTATGCAGCAGCCGCTAATCGTGGTTTACGAACTATAGCAAAACTTGGTTTAGATCATCTTCCTATTTGTATGGCTAAAACGCAAAAATCATTCTCAGACAATGACAAACTAACAGGAAGACCTACTGGTTTTAGAATTACGGTTAGAGAGTTTGAAATTGCTGCAGGTGCCGGTTTCTTAATTCCAATACTAGGAAATATGATGCGTATGCCTGGATTACCAGCTGTCCCAGCGTCAGAAGGCATGGACATTGATAATGATGGTGTAATTACAGGACTAAGCTAGTAGTAAACCATGGAGTTCTTTAGAAAAATAATTTTAACTGCCGCTGCTGTATTCTTGTTAGCATATTTGCTACCAGGAATTTCTGTGAGCAGTTTTGGATATGCTTTACTGGTTGCATTGGTTTTAGGTTTTCTACGAGCCGTTGTTAAACCCATTTTGGTGATTTTCACCTTGCCGGTTACTGTACTTACATTTGGATTATTCTTGTTGGTTATAAATGCTTGTATGGTATTACTAGCAGATAAATTACTTGATCAATTTTCGGTAAGTACATTTGGCTATGCCATTTTATTTAGTGTGTTATTATCCTTAATTCAAAGCTTTTTGTTTAGTACATTCAAGGATAATCGAGAATCTCAACCATAAAAGAACACAAAATAAAAAAGGGGAGCAAATTGCTCCCCTTTCTTTGATCTATATTTTTTCAAAATCCTAAATCAATATCTCCGCACATTTCTTCGGGTCGTACCCAAGCATCAAATTCTTCTGCCGTTAGGTAACCTAATTCCAAAGCTGCAGCTTTTAGAGTTGAATTATCGTTGTATGCTTTCTTAGCAATTTTAGCTGCTTTATCATATCCAATGTGTGTATTTAACGCAGTAACTAACATTAGCGAGTTATCCAATTTGTTTTTAATCTCCGCATGATTAGGTTCAATACCAACAACACAGTTATTGTTAAAGGATAAGCACGCTTGACCTAAAATTCGTGCTGATTGCAATAGGTTAGTTGCTATCATCGGTTTAAATACGTTTAATTCAAAATGACCATTGCTTCCTCCAACTGATACGGCAACATCATTTCCCATTACTTGAGCACACACCATGGTTAATGCTTCCGCTTGAGTAGGGTTAACTTTACCTGGCATAATACTGGAGCCTGGTTCATTGCTCGGAATAATAATTTCTCCTATTCCACTTCTTGGACCTGAACTTAACATTCTAATATCATTCCCAATCTTCATACAACTTACAGCTGCTCTTTTTAGAGCACCATGTAATTCAACCATTGCATCGTGAGCGGCTAATGCTTCAAATTTATTTTCGGCAGTTCTAAACGGCATTGCCATTTCTTGCGATATCTTCTTTGCAACAAGAACATCATACCCTTTTGGTGTATTTAATCCAGTTCCAACGGCAGTTCCACCCAAGGCCAATTCTGTTGCTGTATCCATTCCTTTTTCTAATGCAACAATGCTTAATTCAAGTTGTCTTCTATAGCCAGAAAACTCTTGACCCAATGTAAGCGGAGTTGCATCCATGAAATGTGTTCTTCCTATCTTTACAATGTCTTTAAATTCTCTTGCCTTCTTTTTAAAAGTATCTTTTAAAACTTGTAGTCCTGGAATAGCAAAATCGACCATTTGCTTATAAACGGCGATAGTCATTGCAGTAGGGAAGGTATCGTTACTACTTTGAGATTTATTTACATCATCATTAGGATGCAATACTTTCTCAGTATCTGTTAATTTACCACCAGTAATAACATGACCTCTATTCGCAATAACCTCATTCACATTCATATTGCTTTGTGTACCGCTACCTGTTTGCCAAATTACTAAAGGAAACTCATCGTCCAATTCTCCAGCGATAATTTCATCACAAACTTGAGAAATCAACATCATTTTTTCTTCAGACAACACACCCAATTCAAAATTGGTCATTGCTGCACATTTCTTTAAAACTCCAAATGCTCTAATAATCTCAATGGGCATAGTTTGATTGCCAATTTTGAAGTTTTCCAATGATCGTTGGGTTTGAGCAGCCCAATATCTATGAATGGGGACCTTTACCTCTCCTATACTGTCTTTTTCTATTCTGTATTCCATTGTATATTATAAAGTATGCAAAGGTAGTTATTAACAATTCTTTGCGAATACCCAATCCATCAATTTTATAGTTTTGCCTAACAATTTAAACACGAAAAGATAATGAAGCAGATTCTAGTAGCATTTTTAACCTTAATCTTTATAGGAAGTTTTATTTCAGCAGAAGCTCAAACTTTGAGTAAATCAGAAAAAAAGGCATTAAAAAAAGAAATTAAAACCTATAAAAAAGATCCTGAAAAATGGGTTAGAATGATGAACAAACAGAAGTCTACTGTAAAGGGATTAGAGGACGAAATAGATGCACTTAAACTTCAATTGAAAGAGGCAAAGGATAAAAACAAAGAGCTTCAAACTAAAATGAGTATTTTAAATGACAAATACACAAACCTGCTCAATACCATGCCAAGCACTAAGCTTCCAATGGGGACAGTTTATCAAGTGCAAATGGGTTACTACCAATATCTTGACCTCGTGTCATTTAATAACAAATTAAAAGTGGTTAAGGCAGAAGAAATTGACGGTGCAAAAAGATATGTTATTGGTCATTTTGATGACTTAATGGACGCAGTTCAATTCAGTAACGATATTAAAGCTTTAGGAATTTCAGATGCTTTTGTTTCACAATACATAGATGGAAATAGAAACATGGACTTTGATGCTTTAGAAGTTATTTCAAGATAAACAAGCTAACTAGTAATAATAAATAGAGCTCAACACATAGTGTTGGGCTTTTTTTTATCTCTTTTTATATACAGGAACAGTGCTGCAAGGCTCGCCATACATTAATGATTTCACAACGGGAAGCAATAGCATTGTAAGTTTAACATACGCTTGATTGTCTATCTCTCGATCACCGCAACCCTTAATAACCACACGTGCATCTACAAAATCATCTGCATTTAAATTAGACAGTTTTCTTTCAGCAATTAAAGCTGGTAAAGTTGCAGGTGGAGTAAAAAAAAGATCACTGGTATAAGGCTCAATTGCTGTTCCAATCAACATGTATGCCCAGGTAGGAACGATAGCGTCACTTGAGCAATAAACAGCCACGTATGCATCTTTATATTGCTCCCAATTATGCTCTTTTACCCAAGCTCTAAAGTCCTTTTCTCTTAGTAAAAGTCCTTGAAACAATTGATCCTTTATGTCCAGTTGAAAAACAGGTTTTTCTTGAATCAATTCTTCCAAATCGAGGGTAATGATTCCACTATTGGCAACCTTGTTTACTATCTCATTAGATTCAACCATTTATCTTACTTGACTTATTTTTAATGTATTGGTTTTTCTGTTTTCTCTAACCGGCATTGCTGCAGTATTCACCACAATATCGCCTTTTTTTAGCAACTTATCTTTCTTAAGAAGGTCAATAACATCTTTTACTGTATCATCAGTATTCGTTTTTCGATTATAGTAATAGGCTCTAACATTCCAAACTAAACTCAATCTTGAAAGAAGTCTTCTATTTGAAGTAAAGATGAAAATGTCACAATTAGGCCGTCCACTTGCAATTTTATAAGCAGTATAACCCGTTTGAGTCATGGATAATATAGCCTTAGCATTTATAGCATTGCTCATTGTAACAGTAGCGAAACAAATCTCATCAGACAAAAATGTTTCAGATGTAGGATCTGGCTCACTGAGCTTATTGTATACATCCCATCCAAGTTCGGTGGTTCCTAAAATTCTTTCAACCGCTTCAATTGTATTTATTGGATATTTACCAACTGAAGTTTCCGCACTTAGCATCACAGCATCTGCTCCTTCCATAACCGCATTAGCAACATCACTGGCTTCAGCTCGAGTTGGGGTTGGAGAAGTAATCATACTCTCCATCATTTGAGTCGCTATAATTACTGGGACAGATGATTCAACACATTTCTCAACGATTTTCTTTTGAATTATGGGAACTTGTTCCATAGGCATTTCTACGCCTAAATCACCACGGGCAACCATAATAGCATCTGTAACCTCAAGAATTTCATCAAGATTTTGAACGGCTTGTGGTTTCTCAATCTTAGCTACAACACATGCTTCACTTTTGTGTTTAGATAGTATTTTTTTAAGTTTATTAATATCGGCAGCTTCCCGAACGAAGGATAATGCAATCCAATCAAACTCGTGTTTAATAGCAAAATCTAAGTCTATTAAGTCTTTTTCGGTCAAACAATCTATTGATAATGTAGTTGAAGGTAAATTAAATCCCTTATTTGAACTTAGTTCACCACCATTAATTACTTTAGCTTCTAACGTATTTCTATCTACCCTTTTAGTAAATTTTAATTCTAGTTTCCCATCATCCAATAAAACACTCTCCCCAATTTCCACATCTCTTGCTAAGGTTGAGTGCTTCACATAAATCGTATTATCCTTGCTTACTGTTGGTTTCGTTGTAAGTGTAATTGTACTTCCTTTCTTTAAAAGCATTTTATTCCCTTCAACCTCGCCAATTCTTAATTTAGGTCCTTGCAAATCTCCAAGGATAGCTACATGGGTTCCTAAAACTTTATTTGCTTCCCTAATATTCTTAACTACTTGAAGGTGTGTATCCAATGTACCATGAGAGAAATTGATTCTACACACATTTACACCTGCTTTAATTATTTTCTTAAGCATTGGCACCTCTGAAGTAGCTGGGCCAATAGTTGCAATTATTTTTGTTTTGTTATACTTAATGTTCTGCATTTGCTATAATAGTTTACTAAAATTTAGGATTTCATCCTGATTGGGTTCGTCAAGTGCAAAACAAATAGATACAGAGTTAAGTTTGCTAAGAATTTCGATTATTTCTTCTTTAAGTTCCTCTTCCGTGGTAGAACATAGCAAATAGTCAATGTTTTTAAAGCGTTTATAAAAAAAACCAGAACTCCCTTTATTCTTAATCAATAAGCAATTGTAATCGTCATCAAGATAAGTTATGAGAAAAGCTGCATGCTCACTTGTTTCATCAAAATTTGAAATTGTATCAATGAATTGCACGTCAATAAAGGGATTTAGTGATAAATTATAGCCCATTTTTATTGGCTTATCTGCAGAAGAGACACCAAATATTTTTGGGAAGTCTAATTCTAGTTCTTCAGAGGTAAAGAGTGAATGCATTCTAGTTTTAGCTACACTTAAAACTTAATTGCAAATTAATCTTGTCTTTTTTACCTAAAAAATAGTTCTTTGCACCCATTAACAAATAAATTAGAAATATGTCTGAAATAGCTGAAAAAGTAACATCAATTATCGTAGATAAACTAGGTGTTGAAGAATCTGAGGTAACAAACGATGCGAGCTTTACTAACGATTTAGGAGCTGACTCTTTGGATACTGTAGAGTTAATCATGGAGTTTGAAAAAGAATTTAACATCGCAATCCCTGATGAGCAAGCTGAAAAGATTGCTACTGTTGGAGATGCGGTAACTTATATAACTGAAAACGCTGGTTAATTACTAAATGCGGTTAAAGCGAGTAGTAGTTACAGGGATTGGTGCCCTAACACCAATCGGAAATACAGCCAAAGATTATTGGGATGCATTAGAACAAGGGAAAAGCGGTGCTGCTCCTATTTCACATTTTGATGCTGAAAAACATAAAACTAGGTTTGCATGTGAAGTTAAGAACTTTGATGTACGCAATTTTATGGATAGAAAGGAAGCCCGAAAAATGGATCCTTTCACTCAATATGCAATGGTTGTAGCTGACGAAGCCGTTATGGATTCTAAAATTACCGAGTCTTCATTTAAACCTGAAGATATAGGAGTAATTTGGGGATCTGGAATCGGTGGACTACACACGCTAGAAAAAGAAGTAAAGGATTATTCCTTAGGAGACGGTACTCCAAGGTTTAATCCTTTTTTTATTCCTAAGATGATTGGTGACATTGCACCAGGATACATTTCTATAAAATATGGCTTTAGAGGCCCAAATTTTGGAACTGTTTCTGCATGTGCCTCATCCAATAATGCCATAGTTGATGCATTCAATTACATCCGTTTAGGAATGGCAAAAGCTATTATTACTGGAGGCTCAGAAGCTTGTGTAACTACTTCTGCAGTTGGAGGTTTTAATAGCATGAAAGCTCTATCTGAAAGAAATGATAGTCCAGAAACAGCATCTCGACCTTTTGATAAGGATAGAGATGGTTTTGTTCTTGGTGAAGGTGCTGCTGCCCTTGTTTTAGAAGAATACGAAACAGCAAAAGCAAGAGGTGCAAGAATATATGGTGAGATATTAGGTGGTGGTATGACTGCTGATGCTCATCACATTACCGCTCCACATCCTGAAGGTTTGGGGGCGATTAATGTTATGAAATTTGCACTTAGAGACGCAGAAATAAATCCGGAAGATGTGGACTATGTAAACGTTCACGGCACTTCAACTCCTTTGGGAGATGTAAGCGAGAGTATTGCAATAAAGGAAGTTTTTGGGAATCATGCTTACAACATTAATATAAGTTCTACAAAATCAATGACTGGGCATCTACTAGGTGCTGCAGGGGCTGTTGAAGCACTTGCTTGCCTAATGGCTCTTGATAGAGGTGTTATACCTCCAACAATTAATCATTTTACTGATGACGAAAGCTTTGATTCTAGATTGAACTTTACGTTTAACAAAGCACAGAAACGCGACGTTAAAGTTGCATTAAGCAACACCTTTGGATTTGGAGGACACAATGTTTCTGTTGTAATGGGCAAATGCGATTAATATTGTGATTGGCAGAATTAAAAAAATCTACTTCTGCAATTTTTCTCCCAACAAACACTTTTACGACAATTTATATAGACTCTTGGGCTACTGTCCTCGTAATCTGAAACTTTATAAACAAGCTTTTTTACATAATTCAACAGCAGAAAAGATTGTTGGATTAAAAACAAAAAACAACAATGAACGCCTAGAATATCTTGGCGATGCGGTACTTGATCTAATCATTGCAGAACTCTTATTCAAAAAATTCCCATTTAGAGGTGAAGGATTTTTGACCGAAATGAGATCTAAAGCCGTAAGTAGAAAAAGATTATCCCAAATAGCATATGACATGGGAATTCATGAGCATTTACTTTTTGACAAATCAATTAGTAGGAACCATTCTGCAATTCGAGGAATTTCAGGAAATGCCCTAGAAGCTTTAATAGGATCCATTTATCTTGATAAAGGATATCGGTTTACTAGGCATTATATCAAAAAGAAGATTGTTGTGCCTCACCTCGACTTTGAACATCTAAAAGATGTTACTGAGAATTTCAAAAGCCTTCTCAATCAACACGCTCAAAAAGAACGTAAAGAATTGGAATTCAAAGTATTAGAACAAAACGATAAGAATAAACAAAAAATGTACACCATTGGTGTTCTTATAAACGGTGAAGAAATTGCGACGGGTAGAGGTAGGTCTAAGAAAGTTGCAGAACAAATTGCGAGCGAAAAAACTTGCGAGATCTTGTCCCTAATTTAAACTGGAAACTTTTCCTTAGCTATGGTAAGTCGGTTTTGGATTTCTTCAAGTCCAATTAATTCTAGCATTTCAAAAATTGGTGGTCCCCCTGGTTGTCCACTTACGGCCCAACGCAATGGTTGCATCATACTTCCTTTATTAATCCCTTTTGAATCTGCAAAATCCTGTAAATGAGTCTCCATTTCTTGAGAGGTAGACTTTTTAGACGCAACTAACTCACCTATAAAATTCGTAATATTGGTGCAGTTTTCAGCATTCCATTTCTTATTTTTTACTTTCTCATTGTATGTCGCCGGTGCATTAAAAAAGTAATCTCCGGCATCAAGAAGCTCGGATGCAAAACTGACTTTCTCTTTAAGCATTCTAACTACTTTAAGAATGTAATCTTCTCCTTTTGAATTGTGCTTCTCCTCTAATTGGTCTTGAATCATTTCTAAAAGCTTTTTATCTGAAGCTTTCATTAAAAACTGATGATTAAACCATTTTGCCTTATCTTGATCAAACTTTGCCCCACTTTTAGAAACGCGTTCTAAACTAAATTCCTTAATTAATTCATCCAGTTCAAATAGTTCTGTGTTATCAGATGGGTGCCATCCAAGTAATGCAAGCATGTTCAATACTGCCTCTGGCATATAACCACTTTCTTTGTAACCTGAACTTATTTCTCCATCAGGTGCATGCCATTCCAATGGAAAAACAGGGAAACCCAGTCTATCACCATCACGCTTACTTAACTTACCTTTACCATCTGGTTTTAATATTAACGGCAAATGAGCGAACTCTGGCATTGTATCTTCCCAACCAAGGTAGCGATACAACATAATATGCAATGGAGCAGATGGTAACCACTCCTCACCTCGAATAACATGACTAATCTTCATTAAATGGTCATCCACAATATTTGCTAGGTGATATGTAGGCAATCCATCTTCTTTGAGAAGTACCTTATCATCTAACTGACTGCTATTAAAAACAATCCAACCTCTAATTATGTCATGGAATCGAATCTCTTCGTTTCGTGGTAATTTAATTCTTACAATATATTTATCACCTCTATCCAAACGCTCTTTTACTTCATCTTCACTGAGCGTTAAAGAATTTCTCATACTCATTCTTGAAGTGGCATCATACTTAGCACTCATTTTATTGGCTTCGAGCTTAGCTCTCATTGCTGTAAGTTCCTCAGCAGTATCAAAAGCATAATAAGCAAACCCATCTTTTACCAATTGATGTGCATAGGCAGCATATTTATCCATACGTTCACTTTGCCTATATGGACCATAATCTCCTCCTTCTCTAACCCCTTCATCTATGGTTAAACCAAGCCAAGCTAAACTATCATTAATATATTCTTCAGCACCATCTACAAAGCGTTTCTGATCTGTATCCTCAATTCGAAGTAAAAATTTACCATTGTGGTGTTTTGCAAACAAATAATTATATAATGCAGTTCTTACACCCCCAATATGTAAAGGTCCTGTTGGACTTGGGGCGAATCTAACTCTTACCGGTCTATCACTCATTTCGATGTTTATTAAGTCGGCAAAAATAGCTCCATTTCTATCAATTTGAGAGATTATTTTTAGATTGATTTTCCCATTACGAGACTGATATTAATTGCACCGCAAGGCAAGAAGCACCACACTAAACTCTGATTTTCTGATACTTATGGCCATTCTCTATTATTGGCATCACAATTGAATACTTATAAGTACTAAACCACGAGAAGATGAAAAAGTCTATACTTTTATTTTGCATAATTTTTACTGGTCTTGCAGCTTTAGCTGAAGGAAATGGGAAAGATGAGAAAAAATCTGAGGTTAAGCCATTGGCTTCAATCACTCAAGATTCAAAATCATTTAATGTTCATGGTTTAAAGGCATGTACTACTGAATTTGATGATTCAGATGCGGTTGTAGAATATGTTGCTCCTGCTAAAGAAGAAACTAAAGTTGTTTCTACATCAAGCAAGAAATCAAACATTAAATAATTATACCTTCTTTAATCCGGCTTTTGCCCGATGTTCGATTGACTCTT